>NC_014371.1:1262500-1371874 GCF_000144405.1 Prevotella melaninogenica ATCC 25845 | reverse complement strand
GCGTAGTTGTGTAATTGTAAGTATTTGAAAAACAATAAGTTTCACCCACCTTACACCCTTTATGACGCTGAGAGTGAAACAAACGCAAGGAAAGCGCAAAGAAGCTGATATTCAAACGGCTTCAAAACACTTTCCCTGCGTGTGAAACATTGACGATATTATTTAGACTATATTTAAATTACTTGTCTTTTCTACCAAAGATAGAGAAATGAACATAACGCTTTGGATGTGCTTTAAGATTTGTCAAAAGACTATCTGCTGAGCGCATCGTGCTATTAAGATTATTGTACAAAGAGGCATCGTTAAGCATCAAGCCCATTGTACCCTCGTTGCTATTCAGCTTAGCAGTGAGCGAGTTCATATTGTCTAAAGTTGCGTTCACCTTAGCCACCGTAGCCTCAACATCAAGTCCGTTCACCTTATTATTAAGGTTAGACATCATCGTATTTGCGCCACGGATAGCCCCACGAGCCTCTGTAACGCCTCTGTTTGCGTTTACCATCATGCCGTTGGCATTGTCCATCACCCTACCAGCCTTTGCAGCCACAACAGGCAAAGAACCATTAACCTGTGCGAGCAAGGTGTTAAGCTCACGGGTAGAAGTAGTAAGATTGGCTGTAATCTTGTCTATATTGTGTACCGAACTCTGAAGAGCTGGGTCGCCAAGGAGTGTATTTACGCTTCCAAGGATGCTATCCAACTTTGGCAACATCTTCTGGATAGAAGGCACCATACTCTTCAAGTCGCCTAAGGTACCATCATTAATAACACCGTCAATCCATCCGTTAGGCTCCAAGAGCTTCGTGCTTTTGCCAAACTGTAGTACGACCTTCACGTTACCCATGATGTCACTAACAATCTCAGCGGTAGTACCCTCTGGGATTCTCAATGTCTTTTCAACATCGATATCGACTGTGATAGACTCGCCTAACTTATCATAGTCGTAATCAATATTCCTAACAATACCCACCTTGAAACCGCGAGCATAGACAGGAGTTGATGTAGACAAGCCCGTGATATCGTTGAACTTAATCTTGTAATGTGCGTCATTCGAGAAGAGGGAAATACCTCTTAGGAACTGTATTCCAAAGAATAACACAACGATAGCAAGTATAGCAACGATGGCAATCCTTACTTGTGGTGTGAAAAATTTCTTCATATCCGTTTTGTTTACTTATTCTTTTTATTCTTGAGAAACTCTGCTATTGCTTGGTTGACATCCATACGTGCACCGTTTTTGTAGGCAATAATACAAGCTTGTGAGAAGTCTTTCAACAGCTTTCCACGCAAGCGTGAGATGTCGTTATAATTCGTACTGGAGCCTATACAATACTTATAAAAGTTGCCTTCTTGAACACAATCAATGTCTGTATGCCCACGGAAGAGTTCACTACCCGACCGCAACTGACGGTTAGAAGCCAACACTTGCACCTTAAAGACAGGTACGCTCTTTGCCGTTTCAGCCTCTGAATCATTACAAGGGAGCAACTCTCGAATCGCATCTGAGATCCTCTTCTTCGCCTCTTGTACCTTATTCATAGGGCGAGCTGGGGGTGCTGGGGTGGAAGAACGTGGCTGCTCTACGGGTACTGTAGAACGAGAACGCTGCACTGGAGCCACAGAACGGGGACGCTCTATTGGCGTAACAGGATGCGGTTTAGTTGTTGGGGCAGTTGGGACAACGCGATCTATCACGATTCGCTTGTTCTCAACAGGACGGTAAGGCACCACGATGCGTGTGTCATAGGCATTCTTGTATTGTACAAAAGCATTGTAAATACCCTTTGCCATGGCATCTATACCCGCTGGAGAGTTCAGATATTCCTCCTCATCAGCTGCCGTAATGAAGCCTAACTCTATCAAGCAACTTGGCATATAACTCTCTCTCAACACGAGGAAACCAGCCTGATGGACACCCTTATCAATACGTCCTGCAGACGAACAAACAGAGTTCTGTATCATTCGAGCTAACTCAACACTCCGCTCCATGTTCGCATTCTGCATGAATTCAAACATGATATAACTCTCTGAGGAGTTTGGGTCAAAACCCTGATAGGTCTGCTGATAGCCTTTCTCCATTGAGATTACGCCATTCTCACGCATAGCCACATCGAGGTTAGCCTTCGCACGATGCATACCTAAGGTGTACACCTGAAATCCTTTTACATAACGCCCTGATGCCACAGAGTTCGTATGTACGGATATAAAAAGGTCTGCCTTAGCCTTATTGGCGATGTCTGCACGTTGATGCAAAGGGATAAACACGTCGGTCTTACGGGTATAAATCACATTGACATCTGGCAGATTCCTCTCAACATAACGACCAAAAGCCAAAGCTATATTCAAGTTGATGTCCTTCTCCTTTGATATTGCACCTATCGCACCAGCGTCATGACCACCATGACCAGGGTCAATAACAAGTGTGAACCGTCCGTCTGCAGCCCATGACAGGCTTACCGACAAGACCAAGAAAACAAGGAGAAGCGATATTTTCTTAAACATACTTAACTATTTAAAGGGCAAAGATACGGCTTTTCGTTGGGATACCAAGGCTCTAAACCTCGGTTTTATCATTTATTAAGTGTAATTCCACGCCTGCCCCATCACTGTCAGCACCCATTGGAGGATTAAGTTTCACGAGTTTTAAGTCGATACTACTTATCATTGGGAAAACCGCAAACAATGCCTCGACAATGGATCCAGCGACGGATTCTAACAGGCGAACGGGTTGTTTCATGACTTCTCTTATGACGTTAAACACTTCTGCATAGTTCAGTGTGTCAGCAACATCATCGCTCTTCATTGCCGTTACAAACGGATAACCTAACCGTAGGTCGAGAACGTACTCATTACCGACCACACGCTCCTGCTCCCCTACTCCGATACAAGCATGGAAGTGAAGACCTTGCAGAAGTATATAACTTGTCATTAATTTCATCATTCTTTAAGAGAAGTGAGGGCAAGACGAGCTGCCTACCCTCTGTTTTAATCCAAGTCTGTCATTAGTCTACAATAGGTATATGTATGGTTTCCTAATGACCGAAATGGGATTTAATTGAACTCTACTGCTAACTGCTTAGCCACAACGTGAGGCACCACAGTTGGTACAAATCAGACAACCTTCTTGATAAACAAGGGTCTCTTGGCCACAGACTGGACATTTCAAGCCTGACGCACTCGTACCATCAACAACATACTTCTTCAATGCGCGTTCAACACCATTCTTCCATGTATTGATGCTTTCGTTCTTCAACTGCAGCGAACCAACGAGCTTGATGACGTGGTCGATTGGCATACGATAACGCAATACACCTGAAATCAGCTTCGCATAATTCCAATACTCTGGGTTAAACTTCTCTGACAAGCCCTCAACGGTAGTCTTATAACCACGTTTATTCTCAAACTGGAAGTCGTAACGATGACTGCCGTCTTCGGCTGTTTGCTTGATAATCTTACCCTTAGTAACGCTCTTTGGAAGGGCAATACCCTCCTCATCGTCCTGCAAACCAGTAAAGATTTCGTAAGGATAACCCTCTAACAAACCAACGAAAGCCACCCATTTCTCTTTGTTGTTTTGGAAGCGTACGACGTCACACTCCAATTCTTTTGGACGAACTTCAATTACATTTGGATGATTACAGATATGCTCATGATGCTCCTCAGCTGAATTAAGGTCTTTTACCTTCTCCTCATCGACAGGCTTTTCGTCCTTTGTCTTGTCCTTCTTCGATACCGAAATCATCACACCCGAGCGGCTTCCGTCACGATAGATAGTACAACCCTTGCAACCACTACGCCATGCCTCTACATAAAGTTTGTTCACTAACTCCTCATCAACCTGATTTGGAAGGTTCACAGTCACAGAGATTGAGTGGTCAACCCACTTCTGAATTTCGCCCTGCATACGTACCTTCATCAACCAATCGACATCGTTTGCGGTAGCTTTATAATAAGGAGAGCGCTTCACAAGTTCGTCAATCTCTTCCTGACTGTACTTCTTCTGCGTATCGATTCCGTTCACCTCCATCCATGTCAAGAACTTACGGTGGTAAACAATGTACTCTTCAAAAGAATCACCTACCTCATCAACGAAGTCTACATGTACATCCGTATCGTTTGGATTCACCTTACGGCGACGCTTATATACAGGCATAAAGACAGGTTCAATACCCGATGTTGTCTGTGTCATGAGCGAGGTTGTACCCGTAGGAGCAATCGTCAGACAGGCAATATTTCTACGACCATACTTCTTCATATCCTCGTAGAGCTGTCCGTCAGCCTCCTTCAAACGAAGAATAAACGGATTCTTCTCCTCTCGCTTAGCATCATATATCTCAAACGCACCACGTTCCTGTGCCATTGTCACCGATGAACGATAAGCATTCAGAGCCAATGTGCGATGAATATCAACAGAGAAATCGGTTGCTTCCTGTGTTCCATAACGCAAGCCCATAGCTGCTATCATATCGCCCTCAGCGGTGATTCCCACACCTGTACGACGACCCTGACAGCTCTTTTTCTTGATCTTCTCCCAAAGATGATACTCTGCACTCTTCACCTCATCCACCTGAGGATCGGTCTTTATCTTCGACATGATGAGGTCGATTTTCTCCATCTCAAGGTCGATGATGTCGTCCATCAATCGCTGTGCGAGTTGTGCATGACGCTTGAACAATTCCATATCGAAGCGTGCATGGTCTGTAAATGGGTCGATAACGTATGAATAAAGATTCAACGAAAGGAGTCGACAACTATCATATGGACAGAGTGGAATCTCACCACATGGGTTCGTTGAAACGGTCTGGAAACCAAGGTCTGCATAACAATCAGGAATACTCTCTCGGATAATTGTATCCCAAAACAGTACGCCTGGCTCGGCACTCTTCCATGCGTTATGTACAATCTTTTCCCACAATTCCTTAGCAGAAATCTCCTTCGTTACGCTTGGTTCGCTACTATTCGTAGGGAACTGCTGTACGTATGTCTTATCCTCAACGACTGCCTGCATGAACTCATCGGTAATCTTCACCGACACATTAGCACCGGTCACCTTACCTTCTTCCATCTTGGCATCGATAAACGCCTCTGAATCTGGATGCTTAATACTTACAGAAAGCATCAAGGCACCACGACGACCATCCTGCGCTACCTCACGAGTACTGTTTGAATAACGCTCCATGAAAGGAACAAGACCCGTTGAAGTCAGGGCTGAGTTGTTCACTGGTGAACCTTTCGGACGGATATGAGTCAAGTCATGTCCTACTCCACCACGACGCTTCATCAGCTGTACCTGCTCTTCGTCAATACGCATAATGGCACCATAAGAATCGGCATTACCGTCCAAACCGATTACGAAACAGTTAGAAAGGGATGCTACCTGATAGTTATTACCGATACCCGTCATCGGACTACCAGCAGGGATAATATATTTGAAATGGTGCAAGAGATCGAAAACCTCCTGTGCCGTCAAAGGGTTCTTATATTTGTTTTCAATACGAGCTATCTCGTTAGCAATGCGCCAATGCATCTGTTCTGGCGACTTCTCATAGATATTTCCGAAGCTATCCTTCATCGCATACTTGTTGACCCACACACGAGCAGCAAGTTCGTCTCCACCGAAATAAGCTAAAGATGCTTGAAAAGCTTCATCGAATGAGTAAGTTTGTTTGGTTTCCATTATTGTCGTTTTAGAATTTTTTTCGTCTGCGAAGTTACGAATTGTTTTCCAAAATAGAAAACATTTACTTAACTTTGTAACATCAAAATTATCTAAAATGAAAACTATCAATACAAGAAAGACAATAAGAAAATACACCAACAAGGATGTATCGGAAGATTTACTGAGAACTCTATTGGAGAAGGCTGAGCGTACCCCAACAATGGGAAACCTGCAGCTTTACTCGGTTATCATCACTCGCAACGAGGAAAAGAAGGCGCAATTGGCACCTGCTCATTTCAACCAACCAATGGTCATGGGGGCACCTGTGGTCCTCACCTTCTGCGCTGACTTCCGTCGTACTACGCTCTGGGCGGAGAACCGTAAGGCTACTCCGGGTTACGACAACTTCCTTTCTTTCCTCAATGCTGCCACCGATGCGCTGCTCTATTGTCAGACTTTCTGCAATCTTGCTGAGGAAGAGGGCTTAGGTACTTGTTTCTTAGGTACGACCATTTACAACCCTAAAACCATCATTGAAGTCCTACAACTGCCTCGTCTCGTGATGCCTGTTGCCACTATCACACTCGGTTGGCCTGCAGAAGATCCTGCCCTCACCGACCGCCTTCCTATCGACAGTATCATCCACCACGAGACTTACGAAGACTATACCCCCGACCGTATCGATGCTTTTTATACGCCAAAGGAGCAGTTAGAGGAGAACAAACACTTTGTGGAAATCAACAACAAAGAAACCCTCGCACAGGTCTTCACCGACCTCAGATATACAAAAGAGGCGAATGAGGCAATATCAAAGGCGTTGTTAGAAACGCTGAAGGGGCAGTGGTAAAAAAAAAGAAACCACCAAAACACACCACAGCAAGCGGCCCCACCCCCAACCCCTCCCCCAAAGGGAGGGGAGTGAAATGCGAGGTACCCCTTGTGGTTTCCATATTGTTTGCTATTTCAGGATAGAAAAGGGATAGATTAAGGTGTGTTTTATGTAAAATATAGTAAGGAATAAGGCTAATTCTCACATAGTCTTAGCCTTTTGATAGACAATGCTGAAAAGCTAATAAGGCTGGTATTTGTGTGTAAAGAGATACGTGTGGGGGCTTAACACACGGCGTGCGAAGGCTTCGCACAAGATGTGCGGGGCGTTAATTGGCTTGGAGAAGGTGAAAAAGCCTCCCCCCCTCCAACCCTCTCTCCTACAGAGAGGGGGAGTGTTGGGAACCGTTTGCTTAGGAATGACTAAACAGTTTTTCCAACCATAGGGGTATCTCGCATTCTACTCCCCTCCCTATGGGGGAGGGGTTGGGGGGTGGGGCCAGTTGCTTTCGTTACATTTCACTCCCCTCCCTTTGGGGGAGGGGTAAGGGGGGAGGGGCCAGTTGTTGCTGCTTGTTGTGGTGATTGGTTGCTGTTTTACGCTTTCTTTTTCCCTCCATTTCCTTCCTCTCTCAATATTTTTTTATATATTTGCACCATATTATAATCTATCTATTACACAACCTAAACATTTTAAATTATGGAACACATCCCACAAGTTTTTTGGCTCATTCCCATTGCATCAGTATGCGCCTTGGGTATGGCATGGTATTTCTTTAAGTCTATGATGAAAGCGGAGGAAGGTACACCCCGCATGGTTGAGATTGCTGAATACGTGCGCCGTGGTGCCATGGCGTATCTGAAACAGCAATACAAAGTCGTATTGATTGTTTTTGTTGTTCTGGCTATCGTCTTCGCCATCATGGCTTATGGCTTCAATGCACAGAATGAATGGGTACCCTTCGCCTTCCTGACTGGTGGTTTCTTCTCTGGCCTTGCGGGTTTCTTCGGTATGAAAACGGCTACCTATGCCAGTGCGAGAACAGCCAACGCAGCACGCAACGGACTCAACGATGGACTCAAAATTGCCTTCCGTTCGGGCGCAGTCATGGGACTCGTTGTCGTTGGATTAGGCTTGTTAGACATAGCCATTTGGTTCATTGTCCTCACTTGGTTCTATTCTGATAAGATGACAACGAGCGAAATGCTTATCACCATCACAACAACGATGTTGACCTTCGGTATGGGTGCATCTACACAGGCTTTGTTTGCTCGTGTGGGTGGCGGCATCTATACAAAGGCGGCTGACGTGGGCGCCGACCTCGTGGGTAAGGTGGAAGCTAACATCCCTGAAGACGACCCACGCAACCCTGCAACGATTGCCGACAACGTGGGCGACAACGTGGGCGATGTGGCTGGTATGGGTGCCGACCTCTACGAGAGCTATTGTGGTTCGATTCTTTCTACGGCTGCCTTGGGTGCTACTGCCTTTGCAGCCTCATCAGGTGATATGCAACTGAAGGCTGTCATCGCACCAATGCTCATCGCTGCCGTCGGTGTTTTCCTTAGTTTATTCGGTATTTTCCTCGTAAGAACGAAGGAGGGAGCCACGATGAAGGACCTTCTCCACGCCTTAGGATTGGGCACGAACACGGCTGCTGTACTCATTGCAGCTGTTAGCTTCCTCATTCTCTACCTCTTAGGACTGGAGAATTGGCTCGGTGTTAGCTTCTCTGTGATTGCTGGTTTGGCAGCTGGTGTTATCATCGGACAGGCAACGGAGTACTATACTTCCCAGAGTTACATGCCTACAAAGGCGATTTCGGAGGCAAGTCATACAGGTGCTGCGACTGTTATTATAAAAGGTATTGGTACGGGTATGATTTCTACTTGCGTCCCTGTCCTTTCTATTTCAGTGGCTATCATGCTGAGTTATCTCTGTGCCAACGGCTTTGACATGTCAATGTCAGCACTCTCTATTCAACACGGACTCTATGGTATCGGTATCGCTGCGGTCGGTATGCTCTCAACCTTGGGTATCACCTTGGCAACAGATGCCTACGGACCGATTGCCGACAACGCTGGCGGTAATGCGGAGATGAGCGAGTTAGGAGCGGAGGTGCGCCAGCGTACTGATGCCCTTGACGCCTTGGGTAATACGACTGCTGCTACGGGTAAGGGCTTTGCTATTGGTTCGGCTGCACTGACAGCATTGGCGTTGTTGGCTTCTTATATCGAAGAAATCAAGATTGCCATGGCTCGTGTCGGTACACAAATGACCAACGTTGCAGGCGAAACCATTGATGCTACAAAGGCTACTATCCCAGACTTCATGAACTTCTTCCAAGTGAACCTGATGAATCCAAAGGTGCTTGTCGGTGCGTTTATCGGTGCTATGGCAGCCTTCCTTTTCTGCGGATTGACGATGGGTGCCGTTGGTAGAGCAGCTGGAAAGATGGTGGAAGAGGTGCGTCGCCAGTTCCGTGAGATTAAGGGAATATTAGAAGGAACAGGCACACCAGACTATGGACGATGCGTAGAAATCAGTACTCAGAGTGCGCAACACGAGATGATTATCCCATCGCTTTTAGCCATCATCATCCCCGTTGTCGTCGGTCTTTTGCTCGGAGTGGCAGGTGTATTGGGCTTGTTAGTAGGCGGTTTGGCAGCCGGCTTCACCCTTGCCGTCTTCATGTCGAATGCTGGTGGTGCGTGGGACAATGCGAAGAAGTATGTCGAAGAGGGCAACTTCGGTGGTAAAGGCTCTGAAGCTCACAAGGCAACCATCGTCGGTGACACCGTTGGCGACCCATTCAAAGACACTTCTGGTCCATCGCTCAACATCCTTATCAAACTCATGAGTATGGTCAGCATCGTCATGGCGGGCCTCACTGTTGCCTGCCTATAACAACACTCTCGGAGGTATTTTCATAAGAATAAGGCTTTACTTTCATGGAAAGAAATGTTTATCTTCCCCAAAAAAAACGTTTCTTTTCGTGAAGGTAATCCGCTGTGTGCAGGCTGTAAGAAACCTGACTATGCGGCTAAAGCTATTATATAAAAAGCACACGGAGTCACGGAGGGGACGGAGGTAAAGCCTATATTACAGAGGTGCCGACGGCACAAAGAGCAACGGAGATGCAGCGTACAGATTCCTGATACGTTTTAAGTTAAATGTTCTGTGCATTATAACTCTAACAAAGTTTGCTAACAAGCTCCGTTGCTCCACGCACCGACGGTGCCTCCGTAACTACCTGTACTGTATTTTTAATAATCCTCCGTCCTCTCCGTGCCTCCGTGTGACATTACTTTAAACTCTAAACACAAGTGGCAAACCTTATCACTCCAACATCCTGAAGACCCAACCTTTTCATTTTAAGACTTCGAAATCTATAGGCAATAAATTGAAAAAAACATTACATAAGTTCAAAGAAAACATCAATAAATAACGGCAAAAACACATATAAAAAGCAAGTTTGTAACCATAAGGAAATCAATTAGTTATAAAGTAGTAACGTAAAAGGTGCTTAATTGGACTTCAAAAGGGCGTTAATAAGACCTCAAAAGGGCACCTTTTACAAGCCGAAAGAGCGTCTTTTAGACCCCTAAAGAGCATGTATTGGTTTTGAGATGAGTGAAAATAGTTTACAAACACTTTTAAACCAGAGAACAATAGCTTTTCTATTCATACTTCAATTTACCTTTCTCAATGATTTTCAAAGATTTACTCTAAAGACTTGCAAGATTAAAATAAAAGAACTATCTTTGTCGTGACAGTTTCCACCACGCCTCTTTTAAATGCGTACCAGGGTGGAACTTTTGCTTTTAATACACTTATGAGTAAGCAAATAGCTTGATAAAAGAACCAATAAATAATACATGGACTAAGAAACTATAGACCCTTCAACACATTCGACTGAATCGTTTAAAATACGAAGCGGTAAGAAAGCAGACGCAATTTATAACACAATATAAAATTAAATTAACAAGAATGACAAATCTAAAAACAGGAGAAGTCATAACCTTCAAATAACACATGAGTTATGAAACGTAGTAGATTATTATTAATAATAATAAATTATATTTATCACGATAATATTTATTTGATGTCTCCAATTGTTGATTGGAATTTATTAGATGTGCTAAATAAAAATATTCGAGATAATTATGAAAGAATTAGACCCATTTTGTTGAAATGGCAGGAAAATGGATATATAAAATTAATAGAAGATAACGAGATTGCTTTTTCTTTTATTCCAGAGAAATTACCATCAAAAGAAAAACTAATAGAAGAGAGCCTGAATTTCAAATAATGATTGATGAGAATGGTGAACTTGAAAACAGGTAGAACAATAACATTAAAATAATATGAAGAGAATAAAAATTATTCGTGTATTGGCAACTTTTATTTGTCATGATCCATTTGCGTATAGTCCTATCTGGACATGGGATGGCTTTCCTCCAATTATATATACAGAAAGGGAAAGAATACTTCCTGTATTAAAAGAATGGGAACATAAAGGATATTTAACTTTAATATATGATGAGAAAATAGCCTTTATCCTTAACGTAGAAAAATTACCATCAAAAGAAAAACTAATAGAAGAAAGTCGTAATATTAAATAAAGAATTGTAGAAGTAGAAAAGAAATTAACGAAGAAAGTATGGGACTTTGCCTATAGCTGCTTTATTTGTTCAAAGACAAATCATAGATAGAAGATAACCTGCATGTTACATGGCATAATAGAATATCAAAGGGGAAAAATGCAAAGAGTTGGTACGCACTGTAATACATTTGCCATCTCCATTCAAAGAGCATGTCAAGTCTATTTCAAGTGACAATGGTACTGAATTTGCTTGTCATGAAATGATAGGAATAAGTCTTGGGGTCACCATCTATTTTATAAAGAATGTCAATTTTTTCCTCATTCCAAATATTATCCTTACCTTTGTCTTAAGATTATTGACATAAAACCTATGGTATTACTTGTCAATCCTAAATTATTATTTATATCGTAATATTGCTATGATAAAAAGATTTATGCTGCTCGTTGCAGCAATGGTAGTGAGCATCAGTGCATCTGCACAGTTTCAAGAGGGTAAGGGCTACTTAGGTGCTTCCCTGACAGGACTCGACTTGCACTATAATGGTCATGACGGCATGAATATTGGTGTGCAGGCTAAGGCGGGTTACTTCCCTTGGGATAACCTCATGGTACTTGCTACATTCGATGCTGTACACAATGGTTCTGAGGCTGTTGCCGACCATATCAGCGTAGGTGTTGGTGGACGTTATTATATCACACAGAACGGTCTCTACTTGGGTGCGGGTGTGAAGCTTCTCCATGCCAACCATAACTATAACGACCTGATGCCGGGTGTTGAGGTGGGTTATGCCTTCTTCATCAACCGTTCAGTGACGATTGAGCCTGCGCTTTACTATGATCAGTCATTCAAGACACATAACTATTCGACAGTGGGCTTGAAGGTTGGTCTCGGCATCTACCTCTTTGATGATTAATCAAGAGGAAGCAACAGATATTATTTTAAGGACTGGCTGTCTGTATAGGGATGCACTTTTGGGGTGTGTCCCTATATCTCTCAAAATCAAAGCCATTGTCCTAATCGACTATATAGAATAAAAAAGAGGATTACAAGTGTAACCCTCCTTTCGATATCTCCAGCCTACGAGAATTAATTTTAAATGCAACAATACCCTTCTCAACTCTTAGAACGTGCCGTAGAGGCTTTCTCACAGTTGCCAGGTGTGGGGCGCAAGACCGCTCTGCGCCTTGTTTTGCATCTGCTACGCCAGTCGACTGAGGACGTGGATAGCTTTGCGGATGCTGTTATACGTGTGAAACACGATGTGAAGTATTGCAAGGTTTGCCATAATATTTCCGATAACGAGGTTTGTTCTATCTGTTCTGACCCACGCCGTGATGCGTCAGTGGTCTGTGTGGTAGAGAACATTCAGGACGTGATGGCGATTGAGAATACCCAGCAGTTCCATGGATTATACCACGTTTTGGGGGGTATTATCTCTCCGATGGACGGTATCGGACCGCACGACTTAGAGATTGAATCGCTCGTAGAGCGCGTGGAAGAGGGTACGGTGAAGGAAATCATCCTTGCCCTTGCCAGTACGATGGAGGGCGACACAACCAACTTTTATATCTCACGCAAGCTGAAAGACACAGGCGTGAAACTGTCGGTTATCGCACGAGGTATCTCTGTTGGCGACGAACTTGAATATACAGATGAGGTGACGTTGGGCAGAAGTATTCTGAACCGCACACCTTTTGAATCTTAAAACAACCATGGATAAAACAAGAAAAATACTTCTTATTGAGTTCTTTGGCTCATGCCTTATCACACTGCTCATCATCGCGGTGTATGAACTTGAACTGATCTTGCCCGGTGCGTGGGCTGATGTTGAAAGCAGCAATATGGTTACTGTGCAGTTTCTTATGCAGCTGTTGACCCTCGCTACTATCCCACTTGCACTCTTTCTTTTCAAGATTGGCTACGTACACTCTGACTTACATACCGACGAGAGTCACGTCAGTCGTAAGCTGCTCTTCTGGGGTAGCGTGCGAATAATGATGCTTTGCGTTCCGATGATACTCAATACCTTCTTCTACTATGCCTTCGGGGATAGTGTAAGTTTCTTCTATCTTGCTGTCATCTTAGCGTTGAGCTTATTCTTCGTCTTCCCCAACAAGAAGCGTTGCGAGCATGAATGTTCTATGGATAATTCAGAACAAGCATAAATGAAGCTGAGCGTTGTCATCGTTAATTATAACGTAAAATACTATCTCCAACAGTGTCTTGAGAGTCTTCAGCGCGCTTTGAAAGGCGTTGAAGCAGAGGTATTTGTGGTTGACAACCATTCTCATGACGGCTCCGTAGCCTACCTTCGCAGCCGTTTCCCTGATGTTCATTTCATTGCCAGTGCGCATAACTTAGGCTTTGCGGGTGGTAATAATATTGCAATTCGCCAAAGTAAGGGTGAATATGTCTTACTACTCAATCCCGACACGGTTGTGGGCGAGGAGGTTATTCATGCTTCTATCGACTTCATGGATAGTCACCTAACGGCTGGAGGGCATGGCGTACAGATGCTTACTCACTGTGGTGAACGAGCCTTAGAAAGTCGTCGTGGCTTGCCGTCACCCATGGTTTCGTTCTATAAGATGGTAGGACTTTGCAAGCATTTCCCACAAAGTGGCCGCTTTGCACATTATTATATGGGTAGTCTGTCGTGGGATGTTCCGGGCAAGATTGAGGTAATCAGCGGTGCTTACTGCTTCCTTCGCAGGACAGCCTTAGACAAGGTAGGACTCTTAGACGAGGACTTCTTTATGTATGGCGAGGATGTCGACCTCAGCTATCGACTGCTGAAAGGTGGCTTTGAGAACTGGTATCTCCCCGTGCGCATCCTGCATTACAAGGGTGAGAGTACGCAGAAGTCGAGCTTCCGATATGTCCACGTCTTCTATGATGCCATGCTCATCTTCTTCCGCAAGCATTATGGCGGTATGAACGTACTATGGCGACTACCGATTAAGACGGCTATCTACGTGAAAGCCTTTGGTTCACTGATAGGTACTACCATTCGAGCAACGAGAAAGAAATTGGGATTTCGCACTTCGAAAGCTAAATCATTCCCACATTATATATTTGTTGCAGGCGAAGATGTCATGGGAAAATGCCAACGATTGGCTACAGATAATGCCCTCGTGGCAGAGTATCGAGTAGCGGATAAGGATAGCTTGCAGCACATGCACGCCGACCTACTCAAGGAGTTTGGAGGGAAAAGTCGCGCTTACTGCATCGTCTATGACACCGACTTATTCAGCTATCAAGACATCCTGAATGTCTTTGCTGAACAGCCAAAGCAGAATATTCACATTGGTTTCTACCATAGAAAGGAGAACAGAGTCGTCACCATGATGGAAGTTATAGGAGATTAAAGCATGGAAAAGAAACAGTACGTGGAAGTCAGACTGAGAGCTATGGAGCCGGAAGACCTCGATATGCTCTATCACATTGAGAACGATCGTAGCCTATGGAACATCAGTGCAACGAATGTTCCCTACAGCCGTTATGCCCTGCATAACTACATTGCTGATGCGAAAAACGATATCTATATCGACGGACAACTGCGTATGATGATTGAGAATCGTGAGCAGGAAATTGTCGGTGTGATAG
Source organism: Prevotella melaninogenica ATCC 25845 (assembly GCF_000144405.1). Taxonomy (NCBI): domain Bacteria; kingdom Pseudomonadati; phylum Bacteroidota; class Bacteroidia; order Bacteroidales; family Prevotellaceae; genus Prevotella; species Prevotella melaninogenica. The sequence goes on along the minus strand of NC_014371.1, from coordinate 1,357,173 downwards.
ACCTTGTCAACTTCGATCCAAAGCATCAGCGGGCGGAAATGGGTATTATCATCATGAAACCATTTCGCCAAAAAGGCTATGCAAAGGCGGCTATTTCTGCCTTAATCGATTATACGCGCAATGGGCTACACCTCAAACAAATCTACGCTGTAGTAGACGTTGACAACGAGGTGTCAATCCGCTGTCTTTCGTCCATTGGTTTTACAAATGGTAGTATACTGAAAGAGTGGCTTTATTGCGACGGACAATACAAGGATGCAAGGGTAATGCAACTTTTTATATAAAAAGCATAAATTAATTTTGGTGGAATAGATTTTTATTATTACCTTTGCACTCGCAAAACAGAAAAAGGGTTTTAAACATCCATTTTGGTGCGTTAGTTCAGTTGGTTAGAATGCCTGCCTGTCACGCAGGAGGTCACGAGTTCGAGTCTCGTACGCACCGCTGAAACCCCAAATCTGTAATGCATGGTGCGTTAGTTCAGTTGGTTAGAATGCCTGCCTGTCACGCAGGAGGTCACGAGTTCGAGTCTCGTACGCACCGCTGAAACCTTGGCTTCCCGCCAAGGTTTTTTTGTTTTTGATAGATTAACAGCGTAGACAAGAGAACCGTTGCTTGTGAATGAGAGACAGAGTAACAGATAAACTTTTTTAGTGGACGAGTTAACAAGTCGATAAGTAGACGAGTTATGTGCTACAAAGGATATAACTGGTTTACTCGTCAACCAGAAACTTGTCAACCAGCAAGACTTACCAACCAAAAACTAAAAGTTCTGTTCGTTCCATGACCTTTAGGTTTCTGAGCATTTTCGATTATCTAAAAAGAGCCTGTAGAGCTGCGCTTTCTTGCATGGCTTTGCCTTCTGCAAGAGGAAATTACAACCAAAATACTAAGAAAAGTTATTACAATTCTGCAAAGAATATCTCTAAGAGAATGGCTAAAAACAAGCATTTCTCGTACCTCTGTAATCATCTTGTAATCAACAACTTGCACTATTGCCTTGCAAAACATGCTTACTTGGATTTCAAAAGGGCGTTAGTAAGAGCGCAAAAGGGCACCTTTTGCAAGCCTATTGAGCACCTTTTTGCAGCCAAAAGACCATATATTGGTTTTGAAGGGTATGAAAAAAATTGTCAAATATCAAAGTAAACGAGTTTACAAGTGGACAAGAGAATTAGGTATATACATAAAGAGCACTTCTTCCAAAGCAAAAGGGCATGAATGAAAAGCCAATTCATGCCCTTTATTTATACCACTATTAATTATATTTACAGAGCAGAGGGCGAGAGAAGATGACAACACGAAGTTGCGCTTTTCAGCCATCACTCTCAAATATCTATCACAACATATAACTTATAAACTTACTCTCTCCTTAACTCGTCAACTAAAACTCACTATTCTGTTTCTCGGTCTTTCTCCGCAAACAAATCGTTAACACGTCCACAAAAACCCGTCCCTTTGTTACTCAAAAGAACTTTGTTCATCTGTTACTATGTCTTCACTATTACCTTGTCCTCGCAACAAACTCGTGTTCTTATGTTACTATGTCTTTCTATTATTCTGTCTACAAGCAACTCGTTCACTCGTCTACTTTCTCACCTTCTTACCTTTAACTATCACAATCTGATTGTGGAGATTCTGATTGTCCGCAACCTTTACACCAGAGAGTGTATAGGTCTCAGCTAACTGTTCGTGGTCGGCAGAGAGGTTGTTAATGCCTGTTGCAGCCTTTAGCGGAGTAAAGTGGAAGGAGATTGTATTGTCATTATTGCGAACAATCTGCTTGACTCCAGCCTGACTGCTGACATTATAGTTTGTATAAAAACTTAGACGAGGGTCAGTAGACTTCGTTAAGCTATTGTTCAAATCCGTTGGGAATGGGTCACTATTCTGCGTGTCATGATCGAGTCGACCATCTGCAGACACTATCGTGAAGCGTGGATGACGCTGTGCAGAAGCAGCATTGAGGTTGTTCATTCGCCATGAATAAGCATCGAAATCAACGTGGAAGACCATCAGTCCGTGCCCCGGCAACTCAGCATCCCAGCGGTGAGGAGTACGATTTTCAAAGATATAATATTCATTCTTCGTGTCTGGATTATAGAGGAAATAGGCATCGCCACCCTCAGCAAGTCCCTTCATATTCTTCACCTCAACAGCCTCATCGCCAAGTGTGATAGGCTTTAACCAACCCATATATGCCTTCTCATAAGCATCGTAACCAGCTGGCACAGTACCGATTCCAGTACCACCATAGACGTTAATCAGACTCTCTGGTCCACCGTTATAACTACCACCACACATCAAATCGTATCGTCCAGAGCCAATGTTACTGCCGCCACGTGTGTCATAAAAGTCGGGCAATCCGAGACAATGCGAGAACTCATGACAGATAGTACCGATACCAGAATAGTAGATACGCGACTTCTCATTCACCTTCGCACGAATGATTTCATTGCTACAAGCGTATGTATTTATCGTTTGTCCGTTGAATGTCAGTGCGTCAAGTCCTGCATCGGTAAGGGAATACTTGTGTGGCCAGATAGTACTTGACTCACCACCTGTCGCCTCACCCTCACCGGCATAGATGACATAAACCTGCTCTACTTCGCCATCATCATCCCAGTCGTACTTACTGAAGTCTACCTGCCCTTGAATAGCATTGCAGGCATCAATAATCATCTGTGGTGCATTCGCATCATTCATATTAGCTGTTCGCTCACCATAAAACTGATGAGGATGCTTGAGCTTTACGGGTCCTACGACATCGAAAGTGAGGTCGAACTTACCATTACTTTGGTCGAGGAAATAGTCGTGAACACTACCGATAGCACCGTTATCATTGGTATATCCCACCTTGTTGAGCATGTTCTCATAGAGCGTCTTGACATCTTTCTCACGTGGTTTGAGTGTCAACACATTCTTTGGGTCTTTGAAAGCCACATCTTCAAACTCAACCAAGATGACGAGTCCTTTCTTTTTACCCTCCCATGTCATTCCCAATCCTTCTCCGAAAGGCTTAGAATTGACATGCATCTCATGCTGTTTTTGCAGTTGTCTTACTTGCTGAATGGCTGCCGCAACGAGTTCTTCCTTTCCCTTTCGCAATGCCTTGTCATGGGCTAACACCGATGAAGGTACCAACTGATTATCCTCGATACGCGCGTAATAATAGCTGCCATTATGGGGCAACACAGGGATGTTGTCCTCTGTCAGCGCATAATTGAAATGCTCATCGCCTACGGTCATCACCTTTAGGATTGTTCCGTCAGCCTGCTTAAAGCTTCGCCACATCCGCATGGCAGGAATAGCAAATGATGATGTTGCCAACAATACACTAACTAAGAGAGTTATAATTTTCTTCATAAGACTGCTTTTAAATATGATTCTCTGGTTTTTAATTAGTAAGATGTTATTTTTCAAAAGACAATGCAAAGATAAATAAAAAATTAAAAGGTAAGAAAATAAAATGGCAAAAAAGTGGGCAAGTAGACAAGTAAACAAGTAGACAAGTGAACGAGTTGCTTGTAGACAGGGTAAATAAAAGACAAAGTAACATAGGAACAAGGTTTTAAAGTTGACATGTAAACGAGTAGACGAGTAAACAAGTTGCCTGTAGACAGGGTAAATAAAAGACAAAGTAACATAGGAACAAGGTTTTTAAAGTTGACGAGTAAACAAGTAAACCTGCAAACGAGGTATTTGTTACAAAGTGGCTTATCAACTAAACACCTGTTCACCTGTTACCTTGTCTTCTCTTGCAAGTAACTTGTTCACTTGACCACTCGTTCACTCGTCCACTAAACACCTGTTCATCTGTTACTTTGTCTTCTCTTGCAAGTAACTTGTTCACTTGTCCACTCGTTCACTCATCTACTCACCCATCTTGTCAACTTTTTTCAAGCATATAGAGGGCGAGAGGTGGTCTTTTGGCTTCTTAAAGACACCTAATTGGCTGGCAAAAGGTGCCCTTTAAGACCCTTACTAACGCCCTTTTGAAGCCTTAATAAGCACCTTTTAGTGTAGTATTTTATAATCATTTGATTCTCTGCGAGTTACAAACTAACTCACAATACGTGTTTTTCACCTTTATTTCAAGGATTTTATTGAAGGAAATGTCAAGGTTTTTAATATGGATAAAAGCCTCACCCCCCCAACCCCCTCTCCTGCAGAGAGGGGGAGTGCAGGAAACTGTTTGCTTAGGAACGACTAAACAGCTTTTCCAACCATAGGGGTATCTCGCTAATCACTCCCCTCCCTACGGGGGAGGGGTTGGGGGAGGGGCCAGTTGTGACGAGTTCGAGTCAGTTTCCCTTACTTCGCATACCCCGGATTCTGCTCCAACTTAGGATTATCAGAGATATTCCACTGTGGGATAGGCAGATATCTGTTGAAGGTTTGGAACGTACGGTCCTCAACCTTGCTGCTACCACTGACTACGGCACGCATGGTTGGGTCGGTAGCAGATGTGTTAATAGTACCTGTGATACGGTTCAATGGACCATTCAAAACTGTCTCTGCGACCATCTTACCATTGCTTGTCCAACGTAAGATATCAGCACGACGGAGACCCTCACCAGCGAACTCTGAGCCACGCTCACGACGAATCAACTCACGAAGTTTGTCCTTTGTGTTATACTTTGACTGGTCAACAGCAGGCATTCCCACGCGTGTACGCACCTTGTCAATCATTGCATAGACGTTGGCAGAAGGACCATTCAACTCGTTCTCTGCCTCTGCCCATGTCAAGAGCACCTCTGCATAGCGGAAGACAATAGGGCAAGCCTCTGTGTCCCATACGTCAGCATACTGTGTCTTTGGATCTAAGTACTTACGCCATGTGAGGGCAGTCTTAGATGAGTTGGCAGCATTGGTTGGATAGTTAGGATTCTTCTTACCATTGACATTCTCGTCGAGGGTATTGAAGATAGTTCCTTCCCAGTCGCAACCGGGATAGAGAATCGTCATTGCCATACGTGGGTCACGACCATGGAAAGGATGCGTTGCATCATAGCCAGAGCCCGCCTCAGTGATTGTCATACCATTACTCATCTCATAGTTATCAACACACTTCTGTGTTGGAACCACTGATGACCAGCCACCATCGCCATTGTTATAGAGCTGTCCGATAGTGCCCAGTGGGCGAGTACCGCTCTTATACTGTACGGCAAGGATGATTTCTTTTGAGTCAACACCAGCCAACTTAAAGAGGTTAGTGTAGTCAGGATCAAGTTCATACTTACCCAAGTCGATGATAGCCTGAGCAGCATCCTTCGCCTTCTGATAGTCGCCCCAGTAGAGAGCAGCACGCATCTTCATAGCTAAGGCAGCACCCTTTGCGATACGTCCACGTGCAGCAGGAGACGTATTGATATCAGCAATCGCCTCATCAAGGTCTTTGAATACCAAATCCTTCACTTCTTGCTCCGTATTACGTGGCACGCGTGCCTCCTGAGCACTGGTGAAAGGTTTAACGATTGGCACACCACCATAGAGGAAACCCATGCGGAAATAGTTGTAAGCACGGATAGCCTTCACCTGCGCAACGAGGTCTTTCTTTACCGCATCGCTGCTGAATACACACTTATCAACATTCTCAAGGAAGGTGTTACATCTACCAATGATAGTATAATCGTAGAACGACCAACCCGGAGACGATGGTGAGAGCGAACCATTACCGATATTGGTAAAGCCTTCCCAAGGGAAGTTGTTGTACGCAAAGTCAGAGCCAGCGTCCCAATAAAGCAGGGCTCCACCATCTTCCCAACCATCATAACAGCCCACAAGGAACTTCTCAGCATCGTCGCCCGTCTTCCATGTTGTAGATGGTGACATTGCATCCTTCGGCACAGTGGTAAGGTAGTCATTACAAGATGTGAGCGCAAAGGCTGCCACACCTGCTAATATATATGTTCTTACAGTTTTCATAATGTATATCGGGTATTTACGGTTAGAATGTGATATTGATACCGATAGAATGTGAGCGCAGCAATGGATAAGATGATCCACGCTCGCTGGTCACTTCTGGGTCAATATTGAATGGCAATGCATCGAAGGTAAGGAGGTTTTCACCTGCATAGTAGATACGTACCTTCTCAAGTCCAATAGCTTTGAGTGCACTCTTTGGAAGGGTGTAACCCAACTGCAAAGTTTTCAAACGCAAGTAGGCTGTGTTCCACAACCAGAAGGTTGACATAGCACGAGTCATGTCGCTTGGGCTGTTTCCTGTCTCGAATACGCGTGGCAACTTAGCATTGTGATTGTCGTCTGTCCATGAGTCTTTCCACAGTGTTGAAGGGTGGCTGGCATCACCAGAGAACTCACCAAGTACCTCACGATTGTAGATATGAGATACTGCACCAACACCCTGCCAAATCATAGAGAGGTCAATGTTCTTCCATGTTGCACCGAGATTGAAACCGTAGGTAATTGCTGGGATATCAGTATGCTTGGTGTAGATACGGTCGTTTGAATCGAGCTTATCATCACCGTTTGTGTCCTCATAGATAAGGTCACCCGCCATGAACTTACGTCCGAATGGGTTGCCATACTTCGCTGTGTAGTCGTCAGCCTCCTGCTGTGAGTTGAAGAACTTACCAGTAGCCTTGTACATAAAGAAGCTATTGTACTGCTGACCTACTGCTGTACGGCGGTTGCCACTACCAATGTATTCTGTGCCTTCACCCAAGTTGAGAATCTTATTCTTGTTGTAAGCGAAGTTCGCACCAACATTGATTGTCCAATCCTTGTTCAACTGCTTTGCGTAAGCCAATGAAAGCTCAACACCCTGATTGCGCAATGCACCGATATTATCCTTGTAAGCACCGAGTGCAAACTCTGCAGGAGCAGACACGTTCATGATAATACCAGTCGTCTTGCGGTTGTAGTAATCCAACGAACCAGTCAAACCACCGAAGAGGGTAAAGTCAAGACCAACGCCCCATGTGGTTGAACGCTCCCAAGAGATTGTCTCAAGGTGATAGCTACCCTGATAGTAACCCGGAGTGAGCTGACCACCAAATGGATACTTCGCATTGAGGTTGTAAGTGTTCATCCAAGGATAGTAATCGTTCAAAGCGTCCTGATTACCAAGCTGACCCCATGATGCACGCAGCTTCAAGTTGTTCAACCATGACTTTGAACTCTCCATGAATGGTTCCTCAGAGATACGCCATGCAGCAGAGAATGATGGGAAGAAACCCCAGCGATGAGCCTCCGCAAAGCGTGAAGAAGCATCAGAACGGAAGTTTGCCTCAAAGAGGTAACGACCAGCATAGTCGTAATTCAGACGACCGAAGTAAGACACCATTGACAGCTCGCGAGTGTTACCAGCATTCTGCTGTGTCGAAGCATCACCAGCGTTCATATCGGTAAGTTCGTTGTTAGGGAAGTTCTTACGATACATCCAGTCTGGCAGATACTTATAGCGTTCAGTATGCCAACCGAGCATAGCCTTGAAGTTATGCTTCGCAAATGACTTGTCATAGTTTAGGAACGCATCGAAGGTTGTACGATGCCAGTCATAGTGAGCAATCTCTAACTTGTTAGGGTCAGAGGCCTTATTAGGGTTATACTGAATGAACTTTTGGAAGTAAGAGTAACGCTGTGAAGCATCAACATATGCGCCCTGCAGCGTCAACTTCAAGTCTTTCAGAATCTGATAGTCAAGACCAATCATACCCGTAAAGTTACGGTTGTTGCGGTTTACGGTCATTCCTGACTCCAGCCAAGCCATTGGGTTACCATCAGAAACAGTACCATATGTACCATCTTCGTACTTATAAACAATCCAAGGCGCGATGATATTCAGCTGACGAATAATCTGATCGCTACTTCCACCAGCGTATGCACTACTTGCATCGCGATAGTTGTTTTGGATATAAGCGAGGTTAAGATGGGCAGTGATGCGCTTTGACAACACCATGTCGAGATTCGCACGACCATTAAACTGCTCACGACCTGCATTAGGAAGAATACTGCTCTGCTTGAGATAACCAGCAGAAGCCAGATACTTCACATACTCATTACCACCCGTAATGTTCACGCTATGGCGATTCTGCCAAGCGGTTTTGAATGCAAGATCGTACCAGTCGGTATTAGGATAATTGTAAGGGTCTGAACCATCACGGAACTTCTTAATTGCTTCATCAGAGAAACGTGCTGCCTTACCACTACGCTCCAATGCCTTATTATAATAGTAAGCGGCATCGGCAGAATTCATCCTTTCCATCAAGGCTGTTGCATTCTGAATACCAAAATAACCTGAATAACTAACCTTTGGCGCACCGTTCTGCCCTCGTTTTGTAGTTACCAGAATCACACCGTTAGATGCTTTTGAACCATAGATGGCTGCTGAAGAAGCATCCTTCAGAACTGAGATACTCGCGATATCCTCTGGATCAAGCGAGTTGAGCGTTCCTGCTTCAACACCATCAATCAATATATAAGGTGAAGCGGAGTTCAATGTTCCCACACCACGCACAAGAATCGAACCATTGTCAAGACCCGGCGCACCGTCAGCTCCGGTCACCGTGATACCTGGAAGTAAGCCCTGCAAGCCTGAAGACACGTTAGAGATAGGGCGGTTTTCGAGCGCCTTACTATCGAGTTGTGCAACAGAACCGGAGAGGTTTGCCTTCTTCTGAGTTCCATAACCGACAACAACAACCTCACTCAAGGCGCTGTTCTCATCCTTCAGAGTAATGTTATAGTTCGTCACACCACTTCTCACCATGACGCTCTGAGTGGCAAAACCAACATAACTAATCTTCAACTCCGTACCCGGAGCGACAGAGACTGAGAAGCGACCGTCCATGTCGGTCACCCCTACTGGAGTACCATTTGCCAGTATAGAAGCACCAATGACTGGGTCGCCATTAGCATCTTTCACTACACCATTGATACTCTGCTTTTGCTGCTGAACACTCATACTCGTGTTCGCATCCACATTGGCTAATACTGGGGACGGTGCAAATGCCATCAACCCAAGTGCAAAGGAGAAAGCTAAGCGACCACTAACAAATGGTGGGTGCTTTCTGCGACTCTGACTTACTTTCATAAAATTAGACATATATTCTATTGATTTAGGTTTTGTGCTACAAATATAGTCGTTTATACAACAAATACCAAAAGAAATGTTCTTTTTTTTTAATCAGAAGTATTGTTCACGCACACAAGCAATTATAGTAATTCAAAATTCAGAATTCATAATTCATAATTATGATTACTACTATAATCCAGAGTTATTCGAACGGAGTTCTTATCAGTACGTAATAATTATGACAACGCAGACACAAACAGACACAAACAGCCCCTCCCCCTTGCCCCTCCCCCATAGGGAGGGGAGTAAAATGTAACAAAAGCAACTGGCCCCACCCCCCGTCCCCTCCCCCATAGGGAGGGGAGTGATTAGCGAGATACCCCTATGGTTGGAAAAGCTGTTTAGTCGTTTCTAAGCGAACTGTTCCCAGCACTCCCCCTCTCCCTTCGGAGAGGGGGTCGGGGGGTGAGGCTGGAGGGGGTTTGGGGGTGAGGCTTTTTCTTTAGTCCAAAGAAAAGGGAAGACGTAAAATCATCTTTTACATCTTCCCTTTTGGGTTATATTCTTTTCTCAGTCCCCTTCTTTCAGCTCCCCACTGCGTGCATATCCACAAGGATATTGTTGTATCTGCTCCCCTCCCTGCATGGGAAGGAGTCGGGAAGAGTCTGTTGGGTGACCTTATTTATTACTGTCCTACATAGATTGGACGAATGCTGTGCATATTATTCTTGTTAATCAAAGCTTTCTGAGTAGTACCAGAGAAGCCCTGATAAACACCCAAAGAATTGCTCATCATCTGTGGCATGAATGCTGCAGCATTATTGTTAGAAGGATTACTTGTTGAGGTCCAGTATCCACCCTGACTACCTGGCTTATCAATAGCACCAGTATAAGTATAATATATACCAGCCATAGGGAAGAACAGTGCATTGTCGAAATCTGACTTGACAAACTGTCTCAAGTTCTTACCTGCATTAATTATAGCAGCCGTATTACTTGAACCAAGTACTTTATTGTTCTTATCTAAGACTTTACCCTTAAGTCCTTCTGCTACGTTTGGATCAAACAACACACCATAAACCTTGTTGCCATTATCATCGATAAAGTAACCGAGATACTCTGCAGTGGCTTTCATCAGATTATTGAAATCCGTAGCACTTGGAAGTTTCCACTTGTTGTTAGAAGCGTATGCAGCCAAATCACCATGCTTCTTGTCTGAGCTAATAACACCTTGTATATCTCTTCTTTCAGTCCAGAATTGTCCAGTCTTTGTATAGTCGTAAGCATATTCGATATCACCCCATCTGAAGTGATCAAACTTAACATCATTTGGATTATACGAAGGAAGACTCATTTGTAAATCCGAAAGTGGTTCTGTAATTTTCGAAGGTGTATACATATAATAATCCCAAGGGTTCTCTGCAAGGTGATAACCATCTACCCAACCATTAACTTTAGTACCTGTAGAATACTGGAGGTTATACTTACCCCACTTCACACCACCGATTTCAATGTATGGAGGATTTGGAGTAAACTCCTTAACCTGCACTGTAAATGGATAAACCTTAGCAGCAACAAGATTAAAGTTTGGAGTGCTTACTGCGAAACGATAAGACTTATTATCCGTGGTATATACTTCAAATGTAGGGCTGAAGTGGTTCTGTGGCAATATCGCTACATACACCTTCTCGAGTGCTACTGGTGAATTAACTTCTATCTTACCAGTTTCAAGACTCTCTAACTGATTGCTCTGAATATTATAAACAGCCTCTGTAAGAACATTAGAAAGGACGAGCTTCTTGATGTTCGTAAGCTTAACACCACCAGCCGTGAAGTCTAACTCTAAGACAGAATACAACTTTTTCATATCAACGCTACCTGATGCAGAAGCACCATTTACAGTAACCTTTCCTTTTCCATAGCTATAATCAAAGTACTTTAGGTTCTCCTTAGAACCATCTTGACCCTTATTATCATTGATATAACTTGCAGTCATAACTACTGGCATTTTACCTTGATCAAATCCTGTGACGTATGAACCAGGATAGAAAATGCCTAACTCGTCATTATCCTTACATGCGATCACACCATCAAGTGTTGTTCTTGTACCAGTGCTACTTGCAGTTAACACGCCATAACGAGACTCAGAAGAAGAACCCGTAAAGGTGCGGTTAAAAGCCATAAATCTATCACCAGTAACCCACTTATTATCAGCATCAATCTTAACTTCTGAACGAGTTTTTGCATCGCCTGTAGCAATACTCAGCGAACGTACCGCTGTCTCATTAGGACCAACAGGAGCTTTCTCCTCATTATTCAAATCGCTTGAACATGATGTCAAGCCTGCGACAATGACACCAAGGATAAGACCGTAAATCTTCTTGAAATTCATTTGGTTTCTTTTTTTTAATGGTTTTACTTACTCTTCATCATATTGAAATGGATTCTCTTTAGCATTTCCACCCGCAGAAGGCGTAGAAGGCGTAGAAGAACCGATTATGGTATGATCCACCCTTTCAAGGTTTTGGTTTGTAACACGAAGACCTTTACTTCCTGCCAACATAGCTTGCTCAACAGCCATGATTACACATGTACTGCAGGGCTTAACATAACTTTTTTTCATTTAAATTGAGTAATTTAATTTATTGTTTTTTTATATGATTTCTTGTGGAGTAACGCTTAGTGGCATAACACGTGAATACATTATCGTAAACCGTTTTTCGGAATCTATCTTTTAGCTATAATAAGCTTTATTACAAGATTTGGTGCAAAATTACGATAATTTTACCAAACGAAGGATTCTAACATTGTTAAAAGTACAAAAAGGTGTAATGTTTTAACAAATGTTTGAAGAGATAAAAGGGGACCTCCCCCAGCCCCTCCAAAGGAGGGGAGTGTCAAATGGGGTAATGATAAAAAACGAAATCAGCCAAAAGACAATCAGTTTACTCTGCTAATCTTTATCTATTAGGCACTCCCCTCCTTTGGAGGGGTTGGGGGAGGTTCCTGCTTTTGATTTAACTCTCACTCCGTTAGGCACTCCCCTCCTTTGGAGGGGTCGGGGGAGGTGGGTGCGTTTATTTGTAAACAATTTTCTATACGCAGTGTTTTAACATATGGTCTTTTAGCTTCTCAAAGACGCCCTTTAGGCTTGCAAAAGATGCCCTTTTGAGGTCTTATTAACGCCCTTTTGGAGTCCAATTAAGCACCTTTTGCATTACGAGTCTGCAATAATTTGATATACTGTTAGTTACAAAGACGTTTAAAAAGACTGTTTTTGGGTGTTCTTAGGGGTGTTTTCGCCGTTATTATGTAAGGAAAATTCAAAGCGTAAGTGCGATAAGAAAAGTAGGAAACGACTCTGAAGTGTTAGTTACGCCATGAATATTTCTATTATTACAAAATAGGCAACAATTGGGAAGAAGTCAAGCACCATAGCCACGACGAATGCCAGTATGGCTAAGAATGTCCCTTTTCCCAAAGCAAACTTATACGCGCAATAAGCATTGAGCACTATTGCTACTAATAAAAGGATGAAGAGAAACAGCTCGGAACTTACTCCTTTGTCAAGAATAAGTAGACACGCCAGCATCCAAACAAACATATATCCGAACCATCTGTAGGCTGAAGGAGATTCTTCCATAATCGCTTGTTTTATAAGATAATACTTTCCTAATTTGAGGGATAAGTTTCCCTGTCGGTGGGTGTTTGTAAGTAAGTAAAGATAAGAAAACTTCGTATATTTATGTTTGGCTGCCAACACGTTACGTTAGTATTCTGTTAATGATAACCCCTGCAAAGGTAAACATTATTCTTATTTATCAACGATTTTATTAGTATTTTGTTGATAGGAGTGAGCAGGAAGTGAATTTTATATTATCTTTGCACATATATTTATAAAAATAATAATACTATGACAAAGAAGGGAGAAATCTTCGTTAAAGATGTAGCAATTAAGACTATGACAAAAGATGGTATTGATTACATCTGTATAACAGACATTGCTCGACAGAAGAATACTGCTGAGCCTAAAGACGTTGTTAAGAATTGGATGCGCCAAAAGAATACGCTGGAGTATTTGGGTTTATGGGAGAAACTAAACAATCCTAACTTCAAAGGGGTCGAATTCGACCCCCTTTTGGCAGAAGCAGGTAGTAACTCTTTTACTATGAGCCCAACCAGATGGGTGGAGTTGACTGCAGCAATAGGTGTCTTCACTAAGAATGGAGCTGGTGGTGGTACTTTTGCTCAGCGTGATATAGCTTTCAAGTTTGCCAATTGGGTTTCTGTTGAGTTTGAACTTTATCTTGTCATGGAGTTCCAACGTCTGAAAGCTAAAGAACAAGAGTTGATAGGATGGACTGCAAAAAGAGAATTATCTAAGATAAACTATCGCATACATACGGATGCTATAAAGAGTCATCTCATCCCTGAGAAAGTTACCCCTACGCAGGCAAACATCATTTATGCAGAGGAGGCAGACGTGCTGAATGTTGCCATGTTTGGAATGACTGCCAGACAATGGCGAGAGTCTAATCCTGATTTGAAAGGTAATATTCGTGACTATGCTTCTGTAAATGAATTGATTTGTTTGGCGAACATGGAGAATATCAATGCAGTACTTATCAATGATGATATACCTCAAGGGGAAAGACTTGTTAGACTTAATCAGATAGCTATTCATCAAATGCAAATCCTTGAGAGGAATAGTAATAGAAATCTTTTACGGTGATTTCTTTTCGTCAATAAAACAATTGAAAACAATACATATTCTCTCGTTCACAAAGAAGATAGATATAATAGTCTCTGGGGCGTGGTAATTATTAGAAAGTCGCTATATGTTGAGACAATAAAAGACTGAATCCTAAGCGTTCTTCTGTTACCCTGTCTTTTATATTCTCTGTCTTCTTTCCACAAGCACCTTGATTACTTGTCAACTTCTTAACTTGCCAATATGAATTATTTTCGTTATCTTTGCCTACAAAACAAACGAAAGAAGAAATGGCAACAGTAGACGACAAGAAGATTATCTTCTCAATGGTGGGTGTATCGAAGATTATCCCACAGAACCAGAAACAGATTCTGAAGAACATTTACCTCTCGTTCTTCTATGGTGCAAAGATAGGTATTATTGGTCTCAACGGCGCAGGTAAGTCTACGCTGATGAAGATTATCGCTGGTCTTGTGGAACCAACACAGGGTGAAGTGGTATGGAGTCCGGGCTATTCGGTGGGTTATCTGCCACAGGATCCACCACTCGATGAGGCGAAGACCGTGAAGGAGAATGTTATGGAAGGTGTGCAGCATATCTATGATGCACTGAAGGAATACGACGATATCAACGTAAAGTTTGGCTTGGAGGAGTATTACTCTGATGCTGACAAGATGGATAAGCTGATGCAGCGTCAGGCTGAGTTGCAGGATATTATCGATGCAACGGACGCCTGGAACATTGATTCACGACTCGAAAGGGCGATGGATGCACTGCGTTGTCCTAAGGGTGATTTGCCTGTGACCAACCTCTCTGGAGGTGAGCGCCGTCGTGTTGCCCTCTGCCGTCTGCTCCTTCAGAAGCCAGATGTATTGTTGCTCGATGAGCCTACCAACCACCTTGATGCTGAGAGTATCGACTGGTTGGAGCAGCATTTGCAGCAGTATGAGGGTACTGTTATCGCGGTTACCCACGACCGTTACTTCTTGGACGATGTGAGCGAGTGGATTCTCGAACTCGACCGTGGCGAGGGTATTCCATGGAAGGGTAACTACTCTTCATGGCTCGATCAGAAGACAAAGCGCATGGAGCAGGAAGAGAAGTCGGCTTCTAAGCGTCGTAAGACTTTGGAGCGTGAGTTGGAATGGGTGCGCATGGCACCGAAGGCGCGTCAGGCAAAGGGTAAGGCGCGTCTGAATTCTTACGAGCAGATGCTCAACGAGGAACAAAAACAACGTGAGGAAAAGCTCGAAATCTTTATTCCTAACGGTCCACGCTTGGGTAATAAGGTTATCGAAGCACAGCACGTAAAGAAGGCTTTTGGTGAGAAGGTTCTCTTCAACGACCTCAACTTCATGTTGCCTCCTAACGGCATCGTAGGTGTTATCGGTCCTAACGGTGCGGGTAAGACAACGCTTTTCCGCCTTATCATGGGCTTGGAGCAGGCTGATGGCGGTACGTTCGAGGTAGGTGAGACCGTTAAACTTGCTTATGTTGACCAGCAGCACAAGGATATCGACCCTAACAAGACGGTATATGACGTAGTTTCGCAAGGCAACGAGACGATTCGTATGGGTGGACGTGACATCAATTCACGTGCTTATCTCTCACGTTTCAACTTCTCAGGAACCGACCAGAGCAAGCTTTGTTCAGTACTCTCTGGTGGTGAGCGCAACCGTCTTCAGTTGGCTATGGCATTGAAGCAGGAAGGTAATGTCCTCCTTCTCGATGAGCCTACCAACGATATCGACGTGAATACACTCCGTGCATTGGAGGAAGGTCTTGAGGCATTTGCAGGTTGTGCGGTTGTCATCAGCCACGACCGTTGGTTCCTCGATCGTATCTGTACCCACATCCTTGCCTTTGAGGGTAATGGTGAAGTTGTCTACTTCGAAGGTGGCTTCTCTGATTACGAAATCAATAAGGCACGCCGACTCGGCAATGAGGAGATTAAGAAGGGTAGATATAGGAAGTTGATGGAGGAGTAATAAACTGGCCCCATCAACCAATCAACTGGCCAACCAACTGGCCCCACCCCCGACCCCTCCCCCAGAGGGAGGGGCGTAATTAGCGAGATACCCCTATGGTTAGAAAAGATGTTTAGTCGTTCCTAAGCGAACTGTTCCCTGCACTCCCCCTCTCCTTTCGGAGAGGGGGTTGGGGGGTGAGGCTGGAGGGGTTGGGGGGTGAGGTTTCCTAAACAAATACTATTATGAAAACATTACTTTGCAAATCCAAGACAAAACCGATTTTGTTCGTACTTTTCTTCTTATGTTTCTCCATTTATGGTAAGGCACAGACCGCACCAAAGAAGTTGACTGCGCCCTCTCCAGAGCGTTTCCAAGCTATCAATGACTCTATCCTTGCGGAAGGAATGTGGTTGTATACTTATGAGAAATTGGCGTGGCGAGCTACTGATTCGCTTATGAAATATAATGTCAAGAGAGAGGAAATCAATTCTGCTACCGCTTTTGAAGAAGGAAACCTGACATGGCGTTATATCTTTGCTAACCTTGATAAGGAACAAACCGTCTTTGAACTGACGCTCCACTTGAGTAACGACACGAGTTTCTATGTCTGTTCTGCCACACCACGTAAACTTAAACCAACCGAGATTGAACAGCTCAAAGCAAAGCAGATTGCACCGCGTAAGGTCATAAAAGAGAAGGGAGATAGTATTTTCTTGGCTAACACTTCTGGCTTGAACTGGGACTTGCTCCCTTTGGAGAAAGGTGGTTATAGACTCTACCTCCTGCATGGTACAACAAAACATGGGGTGATTCCTATCGGTGATGACTACGCTTTCGACTTTGACAAGGATATGAACATACTCAGTTGGCGCAGGTTTCATCGTAGTTTTCTTGAGCAACCAATAACAATGAATGGTGAAGAGATAACAGAGGTAATACACTCACATACTCCGATGACACCTTATTTCACAACGACAGATATCGCTAACTATATGCTTTATGGTTGCGACCTGTATGGGATAAAGAGGTTCTCCGTTCTCTCAACAGCCTTCGCAGATACTTCTTACCTCACTACGTTTGATGTCGAAAAGATGAAACTGACCTCGACTGTTTATACGGTAAAATAACTGTTAACTTTGAGGTTTGAACTATTAACTTTGAACTTTGAGGTTTGAACATTGAACTTTATAATCAGAACTACGAACGACTACGAATGGCACGAATGGCACGAATGGCACGAATGACACGAATTCTTTTGCTAAGTGATTCGTGCAATTTGCGTAATTCGTAGTCGCCTTTAGAATTTGAACTACGAATGGTACTAATGGCACGAATCATTATAAGAAGGTAGTCCTTGAAAATAATTTTGCTGTCATTACTGTCACTTACGATTACGTTCTAACTTATTGATTTACATTGGGACTACTTGAAATGTTAAAAGTGACAGCAAATAAAAACTAAACTTATAACGTGCGATAATCGTATCTCTGGTTAAAGAGTTCTTATCCTTCCATATACTGGGAGTATATCAAAAAGCTCGTAATCAATATTGTCTTTTTCATTGCAATAAATTATCATATCCAACAGAAAATAATGGAGAAAAAACTTGGAACTTATCTTTTAATTTTATACTTTTGCAGTATTAAAAGCATCGCTCTGCTTTCTTGCAGAGTTTCAGCCACTTCCGAGTGGCTTTTTTTATTTAATCTACATACTATGCCAAAGAGAGTAACATTCTATTTCGATGGTTTCAATTTCTATTTTGCATTGAAACGCAAAAAAAAGATTTCCCCTGAATGGAAGGATTTTTATTGGTTGGATTTAGTCGCTTTCTGCGAAAGTTTTCTCGGTCCCGACCAAGTTCTTGAAAAGGTGATTTACTTCACAGCTTCTCCTCTTAGCCCACAGAAGAACAGTCGCCAGAGTGCATTCCTCAATGCAAACCGCATCCTGCATTCTGATAAGTTTGAAGTTATTAGGGGTAAATACATGTCTAAGCAGATTGAATGTCCCTATTGTAAATATTCGATATCGAAACCTGAAGAAAAAAGGACCGATGTAAACATCTCAGTCCGTATGATGGCTGATTGTGTTCAAGATAAAACAGATGTTATTGTACTGATAAGTGCGGACACCGACCTTATCCCTCCATTAAATTTTATACATACAAATTATCCTAATAAGAAGGTCAAAGTCTTTTTCCCACCAGGCAGCCACGCTCTTGAATTACATAATCACCTCAGAACCTTTCATAGCAAATGGGTATTTCTCGAAAAGAATGAACGTCGATTTCGTAATGCTGTCATGCCCCATACTATCACAGTTGGAAATCAGTCTGTTTCTATACCTGAGAAATGGAAATAGTTAGTAAGTACAAAAAGGACTAATAATAGAAAAAAGACAGAGTAACAAACGAACGTATTACTCTGTCTTTAAATCTTATAAAGCCTCACCCCCAACCCCCTCTCCTACAGAGAGGGGGAGTGCAGGAAACTGTTTGCTTAGGAATGACTAAACAGCTTTTCCTATCATAGGGGTATCTCGCTAATCACTCCCCTCCCTATGGGGGAGGGGTTGGGGGTGGGGCCAGTTGCTTTCGTTACATTTCACGCCCCTCCCTTTGGGGGAGGGGACGGGGGAGGGGCCAGTAATGGCTGCTGCTTCGGCTTCTTACTTACCCACTACCACCTTCTTACCACCAACAACATAAACGCCATTAGGTAAGCCTTCGAGGGCTGTCTCTGGGTTCACCTTACTACGAACGAGGACACCATAGATGCTATAAACATCTACCTTACCACCGTTAGCCTGAGCTGAGAAGGTCTTGATACCCAATGGAACAGTGCCTGGGTCAACCTCAGAACCGTCTGAACCGCAGACCTTAATAACGATATTGTTCTGTGCATCCTCCATCACCTTCTTAGGAATAGTGAATGTCTTGGTGTTCGCAAAGTAAATGAGATTACCCTTACTATCGTAGATCTTGAAACCTACCACGTGGCTGTTCTTAGCCTCCATAGTATAGGTGCGACGACCATTAGCATCGCTCTGCGTCTTGATAATAGCATAACCCTGACCAAGGCTGTCTGGACAGAACTGATCCCATGAGCCGAAGTCGCCCATAGTACCAACACGTACGGCACCATTGAAGTCCTCACGCATTGTGCCAGGAGCAGCACCAGGATAGATAGCTGGGGTAGGACGGATATGATCGTCAATGAAAATCATATTGTTTGCAGGGCCCTTAGGGAACTGCTGCATGAACTTCTTCGCCTCCACCCACTGTGCTCTCGTGGTATACATGGTTGTGTTGCTGTAGTCACCGATAACAGAACCGTTCACATCATAGAAATGTCCCCATGCCTCAAAGAAGCTTGAGAGGTCTTGATTGGCTGCTACACAACACGCTTTAGCAAAGAGTAAGTAGTCGTTCTGACCCTGACAGTTGGCTGTTCCCTGACCTTCAAGGCGGTGGGTACGGAGATAATCGAGGCACTTATGCCAGAACTGATCATCAAGACCAGTCGAATGGAACATCATATAGAGCTTGTAGTACATCTGCGTTGTACCCCATGTGCCATATTCAAACCACATCTTCTTATTAGCAAAGCGGTCAGCATAGGTTGAAACTGCACTCTCGCAAACACCTCTATGCTCCTGACCATCCACGTCAGTATAATTACAATGCTCTGAACGACTGGTTACACGACCAGAAGTAAACATCACCATATTAGAGTACATATTGACAGAAATCTCCGTCATACCTGCCGTATTGAACAGCTGCTGGTGGTTATGACCGAACTCATGAGCAGGACCCCAGAGTGTACCATTACCCCACTTCATCTTGTCGTAGTTGAGTACGTCAGCCAAAGTGTTGTAGTTATAGTAGGTACCACCTGTTGTAGCATACATATAACCATGGTCAACGGCAGTAGCATTGAGGACGTTGTTGCACTTATCACGCTTAGCGGCACGGAAGCCCATGAGGTCGTCCTCACGCTGTACGATGCTGTTCCAGATCTCAACAAGTTCCTTCATGTGAACAGGAGTGTAGTCCTTGCAAGCCTGGCTTGGCATGTTCATAACAACCAATTCGCCCTTCATATTGAACGCCTTAGCCCAAACAAGACCGTCAGACTGCATCTTCTGCCAGTCCTCATTGGTATTACCCTTAGTAAGATCGAAGTAACCATTCACCTTACCACCCTCTATGTGGATGTTCATAGGCTTATAATCTCTAAGGTACTTACCGTTGTTGAAGGTACGACCGATATAGTTAACAAACACGTTGTTCTCGCCCTGATTGAGGATAATATTCAATCCCTTCTTCAAGTTATGGTACTTACCAGCACTGCGTGTACCCAATGGTACGAGCTCAATCTGCACTGTTGCATCCTGTGGGATGTCATCGCCAAGGAAGACAAAGAGGTCTTCGCCATCACGAGCAGTTACACCTGTTGGGTTCGTCATACTACCATAATCGTAGCCGATACCCATTGAACGCGCCCAAGCACCATAGTTATTCTCGCTGTAAACCTTATAGTCAGCGATACGGAACTGCTTCTCCCAGTTGCGACCACTTGGATAAACGGTCCAGCTCTGGTTCTTAATCTTCAACACAACCTCCTGCAAACCCTGTGGCACACCCTCGGTAGTCATCTGCGCCTTCAAAGCCTCATCGGTCATCGCCTTAGTAGCGGCAGTAACCTCCGTAGCGGCACTGTTAGTGAAATACTTTGCAACAGCCGTAGCGTACCTGTCTACATTTCTCGTCAAGTCAACACGTGCCTTGTAAGCATCCTGCTGTTCCTTGAGCTTTGCCTGATCGATTGTAGCCACCTTGAAGACCCACTTATTAGCCTCGTTGTTCACATACCATCCTACTGGATGATAGCCCTGACTCTCAGCACAGTGAATACCTACGTTGTAAGCATCAACCATCTCGAAAGTCAATACATATGGGTCGCTTTCGTTAAGATTGAACTCAAAGCCATTGCCCTGCTCCTCAGATGTTGTATAGTAACGGCTTGTCTGACCATTCTGCTGAGCAATATACTTACCTGTAACAGCATTCTGGAAAGCATAACGACCGCTACCCAACTTCACTAATTTCCAACAGTAGCTGTAGTCGGTATCAACGAAACCACCCGTAGACAGCTCTCCAACAATATAGTCCTCACGCATTGCTCTGCCGTAAGTATCAGACACAATCTGATAGTACTTATTCAAATCCTTACGTGGGTCAACAATCTTTGTCAACTCAGCCAAACGATCAAGAACCTGCTGCTTGCTGAGAGAAGTCACTGGATCAAGACGAAACTCACTTGGTCCGAGTGCTATTCTGCCGTTATCTGTCAATGGATACCAACGTACAACGTTTCTCTGAGCATCGAGGTGCCAGCAGAATTGGTTTCCTCCTACATTATCATTATAGATATTGAAGTAAGACTTACCCGTACCACTTGACTGTGACTGATAAACAATCTGGAACTTATGAGCGTCGTTGCCTGTCTTATAAGGGACACTGTTACCATTGACATTCTGCACATACTTACCATCCTTCAAACTCTGAATGGTATACTTGTCGCCCTTAGCATGAAGGAGAAAAGCATTAGAATAGTCTGCAGCAAGAGACGTGTAATTCTTTCCATGCAAACCACTCTCGTCAACATAGACATGGAGGTCTGTGCCTGCCTGACGCTTGTCATTAACAATGAAATAAACTCCCGCCTTGAGTTGCTGGTTCTCCCCCTCAGCTGTTGGAGCAGCTGACAGAATCGAAGCCTTCGCAACACTTGGCATAACAGCGGTCAATGCCATTGCCGCCATCAGAGACTTATTGCGTAAAAATCTTTCGAATAACATATATGTAAAAAATAAATAATTGTTCTCTTTAGTTCTCTTCGATAATATTCAAGCCCCTATTCATGCACTATTAAAATTGTGTGGACGGCTTGCACCAACGGTGTTTACCCTCTGCACACTCCGTGCTAAAGCTTCGCACATTCCTTAGATGTGATTAAAACCGAATCGGTTAGTAGATTACAATGCTCATAAAGCTTACTAATTATATTGATTTCTAATGCCTTTTATTTTCTTATCAGCATCGTGTCAGTCTTCGTACCTTGGCGTAGTCTGCTACGTTGGCGCTGCAAAGATAGACAAACTAATTGATATTTATACAAAATAAGTTTAGAATCTAATGACAGATTCGGGTTTAAAACTATGACGTAATGCCACACGGAAAAGTTCAAAGATAGCATGGAGGTTTTTAGAAGACAAGTTGACAAGTAGACAAGTAGACAAGTAGACAAGTTAACGAGTTATATGCTTTGTGACATATAACTCGTATACTTGTTAACTCGTATACTTGTTAACTCGTCTACTTGTTAACTCGCCCACTCGTTTACTTCTTACGGGGTATCCCGCATTTCACTCCCCTCCCTTTGGGGGAGGGGTAAGGGGGAGGGGCCAGTTGGGTGTTAGGTGGGGGGTGTTAGTTGTTAGTTGCTTGCTTTTCTACAACTCCACCTCTCTCAACTGCTTATCCACCAACAAGCCCTTGGCAGTTGTGTTCTTAACAGTGAATGGTTTGAGGGCTTTCATACGGATGACGAGGAGGTCGGCATCGCCATTGATCGTATGGTGGTCGCCCACATTCACGAAGGTTGGATAGAGAACCTGAGAACCATCGCTGTGATGACGGTCGTAGGTGAGGTTGCGCATTACCATTGATGGGTCGGTCTCAACCTTAACGAACTGCAATTCCTTCGGACTATATGGGAAGATAAGGTTGAAGGCATTGACTGACTGCAGGTCCTTACCCTTCACCTTGATGATGACATCGTCGCCTGCAGCATAAGACTTACGGTTGTATTCGTAATAAACCTTACCGCCAACAGGGGCTACGTCATCGTCGTTCCAACCATCCTCAAGGTGCATGGCAACATTCGAAATGTCGTAAGCATCAATGAGACCGTTGCCGTTGATGTCACCACCAGAGATATAACCATCGAAGTCGGCATCGCCCTTCTTAAGTCCTGTATAGTTCATATAAGAGGTGAAATCGTTCTCGTCTACCTTACCATCAAGGTTGATATCGCCCGGCAGAATAGTCTTTGTACCCGGCACCTTGAAGACATAGAACTCACGACCAGAGCCGAAGTTGCCAACAGCTTCCTTCACGCTCACCTTCACATAACGTGCCACTGGGTGGGTAGAGAGCGTCACTTCCTTCGTTCTACCGTCACGAGCCCACTGCTGTGGACCGATTTCTGTCCAGTTTCTACCGTCTTTGCTGACAGCGATATCGCACTTCGTAATCGTACCGTTACCGCCATTTGCACGTGGAACATACTGCAGTTTGTCGAGGGTGTTGGTGCTATGAAGGTCGACAGTGAAGTCGAATGGCACCGCCTTCGTATAATAATAGGTGTGCCAGATGTCGCCAGTCGTACTGAAGTCAACGAGTCGATGGATTTCGAAACCTTCCATATCGCGGGCAGTAGAGGTTGCGGTAAGTCCTTGGATAGCATACTCTAATGGGTTGACAGCCGTCTTCACGTGTAGCGGCGTCCACTCGCTTGCACCCTCGCTATTGACTGCACGCACCTTGAAATCATAGTCGGTGGCAGGCTGGAGATCGTCGAAGAGGAGTGAATTGTGGCGGATAGTGGTATAAGTCTGACCGTTGAAGGCTATCTCATAGTAGTCAGCATTCTGCACAGGCTTCCACTTTGGAGTGACACTATACGACTGAATATCAGCCTCGAGGAGCTCTGGAGCTGTCAAGGCACCCTTCTTTCGCAAGGTTTCATTAGACTTATTCAGACGTACGAAACCCTCCACACGGAGTTCTACAGCCTCCTTTGTGATGTCGCAGGAAGACAAACGCACGATGATTTGGGCATTTTTAGTTACCAAAAGGCGTTCCATCTCGCTGTTAGCCGTTGAGAAACGGTTGATATTCGAAGCCTGAACATACTGCCATGTGTTATCGCCCTGCTCTGCTTCTGTGAGTCGAATCTTCTTCCCACCGATAACGGCTGTGAGCTTCTTAGGCTTTGCATTGGTGTTCAGATAGAAGGTTGTCGACTGATTTTTCACCATTCCATCGAACGATCCTTCGGTCTTGTCGATACTTACGGTCAACACCTGCTTATCGTTAAGATCGGAGGTGATGCGGGTTGTAGCCTTCTCATTAGCGAGATATTTCTGTGTTGTACCGTCGTCATCATAGAGTGTGAACTCGGTCTTGCCGTCTGGATAGAGTTCAAAGACACGACGGTTCTTGTCAATCTCAGAAGGATTATTATTCGGATTAACCATCGGAATGATAGCACCCGACTTCACCAAGACAGGCAACTTCCAGATGGGTGCGAAGTAATCGTTGAGTATGCAACCACCTTCGTAAGTAGCACCCGTGAAGTAATCGTACCATGTTCCCTTTGGTAGGTAGATACCATTGCGCACATCGTTGCCCTCCTTGTCGGCTGCCGTGTTCTGATAGACAGGTGCCACGAGGAACGAAGGACCATACATATATTGGTAGCGTGTAGCACTGCTGTGGGTGTAATCGTTGCTATCATCAAGGAACATCGCACGCATGAGTGGCTTACCAGTCACCGCCTCATGGGCACATGAGTAGGTGTAAGGCAGGAGTATTGACTTGAGTTTGAGATAAGAGCGGTTGATACTTGTGGCTGGTTCGCCCAAAGCTTGTGGATACTTAGGGTTGCTACCCCACCCATCCATATTCAACTGCATTGGTGTAAAGGTCTTCCATTGGAAGTCACGAATGTTCACTGGTAGGTTCTTTCCACCGAAGATACCGTCCATATCGCTCGTAATATTACCCATTCCGGAGAGTCCAGAGCCGATATAAGTTGGGATGTGGAAACGGATATACTCCCACTCGCCACCGGTTTGGTCGCCCGACCATACACCGCCATAACGCTGTGTACCAGCCCAGCCGTCGAGGGTGATAATGAACGGACGCGCATCGCTGCCGTAGTAAGGCATGATATTAGCCACATCGGCAATACCATTGAGTCCAAAGGAATAGCCCGCACCGACCCATGCTACGTCGGTCTTCAAGACACGTACGCCTGCATCACGCACCTCTTTCACGATGTCACGCTGTAAGAGTGCTGGAATGCTGTCGACTGGGTGAAGGTTTGACTGGGTCCATAGACCTATCTCTACACCGTTCTTACGCGCATAGTCGCCAAGGCTCTTAAGGTTGGCTATATTACCATCGAGGGTAGTTGTCTGACCATATCCAGCTCCATATCCATCGTTAGGCAGAATCCAACCCAATGGCATATCGTCTTTCTTATAACGGTCGATAACGGCACGAGCAGAGAACTGATAGTTCTGCTTCTCGCCATTGAGGCTTTCCTTGATACCGCCATTGTCCTTCTGACTTTCTACATATCGCTTGCCGTCTTCAAAAAGGATTCCCTTACCTTCTTCGGTTGTCTCCTTCCAATAGTCGCGGTTGTAGGCATTGAGGTGGCCCTCATAGAAAGCAAACTTTGGCAACAAGACGGGGTTACCGGTCAGCTGATAATAATCTTGAAGCAAAGAAACTGGGGTTGTATCGACCATTAGGAAGAGGTCGAGATAAGGCATATCGTGACTAATCGTCACCGTGTTCTTATCCGTACTTCCGAAGTCGTAGGCACCGGGAGCAAAGGTGTAAGGCATGGCAGCATAGCCCCCTGTTGACCAATAGAACGGAGCTGGCGAAGCAACACCGCCATCAGTCCAGCTGTTGGTATTGACAATCTCAATGCGTTTGCCACGATGTGAGAAGCGCCCATTTTGTACACCGCCACCATAGAAATACTCTCCTGCTGCATTGGCAAGGGTTACAGTGGTGCGATTCTTCTGGAAGTCGACTCCCTTCACCTCCTTAATAACCTCCTTACCATTGCGAAGGTCGGTGACAGTCATCAGACCTGTGTTGCGATCGAAGCGCACACGTACCTCAGCGGTTGCGACTGCCACGTCGGCATCGGTCGCATTAACGCTCAACCGTCCAGCGTTCTTACGTGGATTATCGAGGAGGATACGTGCTGGAGGATTACTAACAGGGTCACGAACGATGCCACCCTTTGGGTCGCGAAAAAGGCGAAATACATTCTGACCATAGAAGTCTACTGTCATCACGCCACCGTCGCTATAAGTAATCTCTACCGTTGTTGGATTGATTTGTCGAATACCACTCACTGCCTTTCCGTCAGCGAACGCGGTCTCTCCCACTGCCAATAACAAGGCAGCAAGTAAAATCTTGGCTTTCTTCTTTTTCATTTTATAGATCTCGTCGCCCGTCCCCAAGCTTAGGTTTACTTGGTTCCCGAACTCCTTTTGGTTTTTAGCTAATAGTTGTTTTTGTTACTGAGTGGCAAAGATACACCATATTTTTATAAACTACAATTATTTAACTAATATTTTTTTAACTAAAAACTTCTATACTTTGAACTCTTTTACCTTTGAACTTTGAACATTGAGCTTTGAACATTGAACTTGGAACTTTCTATGACTACGAATTTCGCTAATTACGCAAATCCTTATTACTAAATAATTCGTGTCATTCGCGTAATTAGTAGTCATTAAAGGTACATATCATAAAGTTCAAAGTTCAAACCTCAAAGTTCAAAGTATAATGATTCGTGGCATTCGCGTAATTAGTAGTCATTAAAGGTACATATCATAAAGTTCAAAGTTCAAACCTCAAAGTTCAAAGTATAAAAATTCGTGTCATTCGCGTAATTCGTAGTTAACTTTATGATTGGAACTTGGGGTTTGAAACATCCTATTTGGAAACGTGAAACACAGAGGTTTTTTGTCTTTTATGCGCCCTGTTAGTACTATTCATTCATTAATTATTCGTTGTCTAAATAGGTCGTTTGGTATAAAAAAAGAGCGATTAAAGTTGACAGATTCGGAAATAATTAATACCTTTGCACCCAGAAAGATTGTAATAATTACAGAGCAAGAACACAATAGATATCCAACTGACTGTCAGTGGGTATAAAAGTGATAGTATTCGTAATTCATACACAAATCATATTATAATACAAGAACATTATACAAATACAAGAACATTATGAAAAAGAAATTTATTTGCACCGTTTGTGGTTACATCCACGAGGGAACAGAGGCTCCAGCAGAGTGCCCAGTATGTCACGCTAAGGCTGCGAAGTTCAAGGAGTTCAACCCAGAGGCTTTGAAGGGTACAAAGACTGAGCAGAACCTTAAGAACGCTTTCGCAGGTGAGAGCCAGGCACACACTAAGTATCTCTACTATGCTTCAAAGGCTAAGAAGGACGGCTATGAGCAGATTGCTGGTTTCTTCGAGGAGACAGCACGCAACGAAAAGGAGCATGCTAAGATTTGGTTCAAGTTCCTCCATGAGGGTGATATCCCTACAACAACTCAGAATCTCGCTGACGCAGCAGCTGGTGAGAACTACGAGTGGACCGATATGTACGAGCAGATGGCAAAGGATGCTATGGAAGAAGGCTTCCCTGAGTTGGCAGTTAAGTTCCGCAGCGTTGGTAAGGTTGAGAAGCACCACGAGGAGCGTTACCGCAAGCTCTTGAAGAACATCGAGGATAGCGTAGTATTCTCTCGTGAGGGCGACTGCATCTGGCAGTGCCGCAACTGTGGTCACATCGTTATCGGCAAGAAGGCTCCAGCTGTTTGCCCTGTATGTAACCACCCACAGAGCTTCTTCCAGGTTGAGGAGTCAAACTACTAAATCGACGCAATAATAATTCCACAGCGTTAGTCACATACCGTGCCAAGGTCTTTGCGGACCTTGGCACGGTTTTTTGTTGCAAGTGGACAAGTGAACGAGTAGACGAGTTAGACATGTGAACAAGTAGACAAGTAAACAAGTTGATTGTAGACAGGATAATTGAAGACAAAGTAACAGGAGAACAAAGTTCTTTCGAGTAACAAGTGGACGAGTGGCTTGCTATAAAGGAAAACTTGTTCTTATGTAACTTTGTCTCACTTTGAAGTGGACGAGTTGACAAGTAGACGAGTTGACAAGTTGCTTGTTAACCTATCTACTTGTTAACCATGTTACTCTGTCTCCTTCACAAGCAACTTGTTTACTCGTCTACTTGTCAACTTACCTTGTTACTTTGTCTCCCTTCACAAGCAACTTGTTAACTCGTCTACTTCCCACCATAACAAGCAACTTGTTTACTTTTTTAACTTGTCCACTTGTTCACTATCATTCAGAAGGGCGTTAATAGCGTTCGAATTAACGCCCTTTTGGCTTGCAAAAGATGCCCTTTAAGACCCTTACTAACGCCCTATTGAAACCTTACTAAGCACTCTTAAAAACATATCATCACAACTAATTGAGAATAAAATACTTACAAAGACCCCAAAATAACACATTTTTATTCCTTTCCCCTACCCTTTCATTAACTAAAATGTAAAAGAAATTCGAATACATACTACGAATTTTTCTAATCATTATTGCAAAGTAATACCAACTACGAATTACGCTAATCATTTTTATCCTTTGAACTTTGAGGTTTGAACTTTGAACATTGAACTTTATGATATGTACCGTTAATGAACTACGAATTTCACTAATTACACTAAACTTATTGCTATATAATTCGTGTCATTCGCGTAATTCGCAGTCAACTTTTTGATTAGAACTACGAATTTCACTAATTACACTAAACTTATTGCTATATAATTCGTGTCATTCGCGTAATTCGCAGTCAACTTTTTGATTAGAACTACGAATTTCACTAATTACGCTAAACTTATTGCTAAATAATTCGTGTCATTCGCGTAATTCGCAGTTAACCCAAGTTTAACAGGCAAAATTATTTTTCATAAATTTTCGGGATAGTTCTACCAGATAAGCTACATAAAAAATGAGAAGAAACCCAAGCAGATTTACGATAAGTTGAACTTAAAACACTCACCATTCAAGAAGAATAAAATTTGTAGGACACAGAGCCCATAAGAAGAACGAGGAAAGTACGGTGATAGTTAGATTTAGACGAAAGTGGGTGTTAAACTTGGGTTAGTAAAATATTATATGCTTAAAATACCGTATATAGAAACTATTTTATATATTTGCAAACAAAAAGAGATAACTACGCCTAAGTGAAATTATAAAACAAATAGAAATGAATACTTTGAAGATATCTATAATTACTTGTTTTTCAATACTATATTCTCTCACATCTTTTGCAGAGGTAAAATCGAATGTCAGCATTGAAATAGGGAGCTTCGACTCTATACCATCAGAGATAGATGGTGGATGTTGTGTCTTTTATAAGTATCCAAACAAAATGCGAAATAAAAGCTACATAATGGTGAATGACCTTGCAACCACAGCCTACATGATGATTAATCGTCATTTAGAAGAGTTTACTCTTGTATCAAATCAGAAAGACATATTTTGGTACAAGAATAAAAGGTTTACTTTAAAAGTGACAATCAACCATACACAAAGCAAAGGTGATAATGAATGCTATAAAGTGAAAGGCATTCTTATTGTGGAAGATCGTAACAAGAACCAACGGAAACTATCTTTTTGCGGGAATTGTAGCTGGTAGTTTATACTTTGTAGCATTTGATGTAATTGATATTTTACCCATAAGTAGTATATGAATAGCAGGAGTGTGGGGATGAGCATTCGCAAGTCCCTACACATTATGTCCTAAGACTCTGTTGGCAATTGGGTGTCTCGCTGACTATTGCTTCTTATATACCTACCATTGTGTTTAACCCTTGAGCTTTGAACCGTCACTACATCGGTAATCATAATTATGGATTATGAATTATAATAGTAATCATAATTATAAATTATATTTCAAGTCATCAACCTTTCCAATTCTTTCCAATTCTGCAAACATTGGAAAGAATTTGAAGGTTTATAAGGGTGTTAGTCGACGAGTTAAACAAGTTAACGAGTGGACAAGATGTTTGTGAAAAAGGATAATAGATTAGCAAAAAGAAAACGAGTGAACAAGTTAGGAACTCATTCACTCGTTATCTAAATGTAAGGACTGCAGTTAAAGTCATTACGTTTATTATGATTTACCACTATTTATTTCGTTCGTTTTGTAGAATTAGCTCTAATAACATTCATAGGTATCAGTGGTAGCACCACATTATCTAAAGGTGTTCCTTTCAGATTCTTTACAAGCATACCACGGATAGCACCAATACACACGCTTATAAAAGTATCTATAAGTGCGGGATTAGACACCTTTAAATCATCTTCCTGCATGTCATTTACAAAGCTGTTGAAAGGTTTTACCTTGAAGATAGCTCTAACGCCTTGCATAGCTATTTCTTCAGCACCATTCATTAAATGTACTCGCATTGAAATGATTATGTTTTCAGGTTCAGCAGATACGTTGATACGTTGCTCTATCTGAAACTCTAACTCTTCTTGGTTTAGCTTTGAAAAGTCAATATCGTAATTGACCTTATAGGAATCTTCTTGCATTCCTACAATGGCAAACTCTATTTTATCTCCATTTTTCATTATCCTACCTTTTGAGTTTTATTTCTACAATCGATATAACCTAAGCTACATGTCCATTGCGAACTAACGGAAATCTTTGTATTTGACACATTTCCTGTCTCGGGTAAAAAAATACGAGTAGGAAATGAGTAAACGGATTGTACCTCGGTATCCAGCAGCGATATATCAAGTGCCAGTGAAATCTCCGTAAGCGTATCTATTGTAAAGTTCCTATCACCTGATAACCATGAAGAAACTTCAGACTCAGACTTTTTTAATTTCTTGGCAAATTCCTTTTGCGATATACCTTTATCTTTAAGTGCATTACCAATCTTTGCAGCAATCATCATGCGATTGCTTGTCTTTTTAAGTGCAACCTCATCAATAGTAGAGAGAAGTTGGCTTAAAACGTTCTTTTTTACTTGCATCTTACTCATACACTTCAAAATTATCGAGATTTAGTTCCCCATCTTCTGATACTATGATATCTCTTTCTACGATAGCTTTGTTTATCTTCTTAGCAACATATTTTATTTGTTCTACTTTCGCATTAAGAATAGGATCGTGTTGATAGGCTCTAACATTCTTTTCACCTCCCGAACCTAATAGAACGACTGTATTATTAAAATATATTCCATATAGTCTGAGATTTCCTACAGAGAGTGCAACAACACCATCAGCAAGACTACCCTCTCCTTCTTTAAAGAATTGTTTAAGACATCCGGTCTTCGTTGCCATAACAATTATTTTATGGAGCATCTCTTGTAGATTCTTATTGTCTTCATTCTCATTAAAAAAACAATCTAATAAAGTTTCGTCATAGCCATCGAATTTTACAGAATAGATATGCGCCTTAGCTCCAGAGAGGTCTTTCATCTCCACTATACGAAAACTCATAAATGTGTATATTTACGATGCAAATATATAAGAAAATTCGGATATATGCAAATAATAAGCAAAAATAACCCATGCTTTAACTTTTGTAGGAAGTTGACAAGTTAGACGAGTAGACGAGTAAACAAGTTACTTGTAATAAAGAAGAAACATGTTCTCATGTTACCATGTCTCACTTTGAAGTGGACGAGTTGACAAGTAGACGAGTTGGCAAGTTACTTGTTAACCTGTCTACTTGTTAACCATGTTACTCTGTCTCCTTCACAAGCAACTTGTTAACTCGTCTACTCGTCAACTCGTCAACTTGAACACCCCCTACTTCCGCGTAAGTTTTGGCTGCACATAGACCTCACCGATACCACGGTAGGCACCCATGACTGGTTTAGAGTCAGAGAAACGGTTCCAACCGTAAGAGGAGAAGGTTTGCTCAGAGGCAAGCTTCTGAGCCTCCTTGAAGACAAGGTTGCCAGCGTCGTCGATAGACAGGAGGATACTTTCCTGCGTACCATTGATAGCCGTCTCATGCTCCTTACTAAAGTCGTCAGCCACGATGACAGAGATAAAGTATTCGTAAACACCTGTCTGCACCTCATTCTTTGCAACGACCTTACCGTTGGTCATCTTGAAGCCACTACCAGGAATGAAGTCTACTGCCCACGTGTATTTGTTATCAACGATGAAGTTCGCCTTATTGGTACCCGTCGCCTCGATACGGACGTCAGAGGTTCTCTCAGACAATGTACGGTCAGCATTACGCATCTTTGCCGTCTGCTTGTATTCGCCAACGAAGTCAGCCAATGAAGCCTGCACCACCTTCAGCGAGTCAACTAAGCCAGCAGCCTTAGCGATAACCCATCCCACACGAGCCTTACCCGTAGTGTTCTCCGCTGCCTTTACGGTTATTTCGCTTCCTTGCTCGGCAACAGAAAGCCAATCGCCAGTCGTTGTATAGGTGACAGGAACGTTCGCCGTAGCAATCAGCGTCTTCTGCACCGCCTTATCGTCAGTGAAGATATCCTGCCCAGCAGGCAGTCCGAAGGTGATACCCTCTTGTTGAACGTTCAGTGTGATAGAGTCGCCCTTCGCGTCTTTGATAACCAAGAGCGTGTTACGCGTCTGTGGACTGGTATTGGTTGTAGCCGTCAACAAGAGTGTTTCAGCCTTCTTCGTAACCGTCAGCCACGCATCCTGCGCATAAGCTTGAGCAGGTTCAGAAGCCATCTTCACCTCATTCGCACCACCAATCACGTTGAACGCAGTCTGCGCCTTTACGACCTTCAATCCCGCAGCATACTCAGGCAGTTCGTTATTATCGTTGCTGCATGCCGTCCCAAGAACGGCAGCTGCAACGAGTAGGAATATAGAAATATACTTCTTCATAATTAATTAATTTTCGTCATGTACTGGATATTTGGCAATGTGAAGGCAAATACGTAGTTGCCTTGAGCATCGGTGACAGGCTGGAGGTCTTCGCCATAAGCCACACCGAAGAAGGAGTCTACGGCATGTCCTGTAATCTGACCACTGTCTTCAGCCTTTGCACGCTGCATATCTTCATCCCATGTGAAGAACAAGCTACCCTTACCTTCACCGAAGAGTTTGCCCTCCTTCTGCGATGCTGGAATCATTACGATACCTGCTGGATACTTATAAGTAGGGTCGGTCACAGGCTGTCCAGGAAGCTCGAGGTGACCCGTAGCAGGGTCGTAAGTCAAGAGAATCTCATAGTTGATATTATTAATATTCAACTTACCCTTCAGCGTGTTTGCCACAGAACCCATCTCCAAGGTAAGCTTGATACGCTTACGCAGGTTCGTCTTGAGTTGCCATTCACCAATCCAGAAGTCGATATTCTTATGACTCTTAGGCAAGAACTGAATGATCTTAAGGTCGTCTTGTGTCAGCGAGTGGTCGGCATCATTCCATGTGAAGTGCTGATACTTCTTGTTACCGATGACGATAGGCTCACGGAGTGTGATACCCGTATTGGTTGTACAATAAGGCATTTCCCACTTCTTATCGCCTAAGGTAACAGTAAGACGTCTTACCTCCTGCGTGAGTGTTCCCTGTGCGAGGGTGTCATTGCCCAAGACAAAGTCGTAGGTCTCGACATTCATACCCTCCATTACGGTAACAAGACCGAGCATATACTCCTCCCAACTGGTACCCTTTGGCAGACGAGTAAGCACCATCTCGTTGTGCCACTTACGTCCTTTCAAGAAGATACTATCGTTGGTTGCACGGAGGATAGAGAACTCATAGTCGCCCTGCGCACCATCAGGACTACCCAGCCAAGTCTCAGCCAATGGGTGAATCACAGCGTTATACTCATTGAATGACAAGGTAGGACCCAAGTCTTTCACAACATCATAGCCCGAAGTAGCCTGTGCCTCAACGTCCTTCACATCACCCATAGCGGTAACATGGCCGTCCTTGAACTTCAGTAACAGCGTGTAACCACCGTAGCTATAGTTCTTTCCTGTATAATACTGCATTACCCAACCATCCTCTGACGACTCTAAAAGTGCCTTATAATCAGCAACCTTCTTCTCAATTCGTTCAGCCGCAGGGAGGTCGAAAGTGGTCTTATCGTCATGTAGACACGATTGCAAAGAAAGTGTCAGTACGATAGCCATGAATAGTAAATATACCTTTTTCATTTGCGTATTCATTTACTTTTGTCAGGTTCTGAACTTAGTCTTTCACACTCTCTCACACCCTTGCATGGGGAGTTTCAGGCTAAGTCAGAAGCCCTTGTTTATTTATTTATTGATAATATGTACACTGCCCATTCTCTTATTCCAGTGTGTTCAGGTCGAGTGTACCAATCTTTCCACCTCTTCTGAGGATTGCATTGCGCAGCAGTTCGATGTCAACATTCCATGAATTGCTCATGTACTCACGAATTATCTTCAGCTTTTTGTTGATAATCGTACCGCCCTTGTTACCCGCATTCTTCATGATTGTAGCCCAATCCTCTGGCGTACTGGTCACGTAGATAGAGTAAAGTTCGGCAATATCCTCAGCAGGATTCTCCATAGAGTAAGCCGAAACGAATCCCATGCTCTGCGCCTTCTTA
Organism: Prevotella melaninogenica ATCC 25845; assembly: GCF_000144405.1. Classification (NCBI taxonomy): domain Bacteria; kingdom Pseudomonadati; phylum Bacteroidota; class Bacteroidia; order Bacteroidales; family Prevotellaceae; genus Prevotella; species Prevotella melaninogenica. Next base: position 1,322,958 of record NC_014371.1, on the reverse strand, counting down.
TCAGGGATAGAAGTCCAGTTACCACTTACGTAGTCAGAGCGTGAGATATTATCATACGACTCATCGTAAGGCTTCTTCTGATTAAGAATGTGCATGAACTCATGGTGCATCGTGTGGAAATAGTAGTTATTCATACTACCATAGTCCTTCAGCTGGTCATCGGTAAGGGCATTTACCTTACCTAATCTTACCTTATAGCCACCCTCAGCACTACCGATTACCTCCGTACGATAACGTGTGTAACCCGGAGTACCTGTCACTAAGATGATACGTGGGGCATTCTCTTTGATGAAGTCAAGTCCGACGGTCTCTGCATAAGCATCAAACCACATATACTTTGTGAGGATCGCTAACTTCACCGTCTTTGCAGAGTCGGCAGGAACGAAGTTGTAAGCCTGCTCGGTCTCCTCTGTCTTCAGACGATACTGGAAGTCTATATTATAAGGCATGGTGTAGTTCTTGTACAACCACTGGTCGAAGGCATTACGCTCCACAGCCTTCGTTGAGAAGATAGAGTCACCGCTTATCTTGTCATCACTACATGAAGACAAGACTGCGCCACAGCTGACAAGAGTGATTGCAACCAAATATAAATACTTTTTCATAACCTATCGTTTTAATTATTACGTGGATTAGGTGTCACACCAGCTGTGATGACGTCCTGTGGCAACTGAATAGCCAAGCGTGGGTCGCCAACCTTCATAGAGTCGGTTACAGCAGTAACGTTTGACTGCACATCAACCTTTCTACGATACATTGTGATACCATAACGCTTAACATCCTGCAGACGGAAACCCTCATGGATGGCAACTAATCGCTTCAACTGTAAGAGACATTGCAAGAGAGGTTCCTGTGTGGTAGCCTCAACAGTGAACAATGGATTGAGTTTCTTCTTTGGTGTTGGCTTTGTTGGTGTGTAATAAGTCATTGAACCATAGAAGTCTTGAATGTCTGCAAGTGTGAGTTGCTTTCTATTCTTTGAGAAGACTGTCAACTCGGTGTTGATGTCCTTCAATGCCTTGTCATATTGACCTAAGAGGGCATAAGCCTCAGCACGCTCAAGCAGGGTGATATCTGTGCTAAACACTGCATACTCTCCGTAAGGTACTCCAATCTCTGCTGTTGCATCAATCACCTTTGGTACGTATGGAAGCTTGCGCAAGCAATACTTTGACACACCATTATTATAAAGAACAGTATAGTTAAGCGTTGAACCGCTGTCACCCCATGGACCCGGAGCCTGCAAGGTTTCATTCTTGCTAATCAACTCACCATGCGCATACTTGCTACCTGCCTGAATAGGAATACTAATAACACCCCACTGTGAAGGAACTGGCAACAACATGATGTTCGCATTGTTGCTTGCATTCACGAAAGCGTTTGGCTGTACGTTACCACTTGGACCTAATCGATTCCATTCTGCCCAGTTGCGGAGGATGTCTGCTGGCTGATCGCCCAATACCATGTTAGCATACTTCACTGCCTTGTCATACTGTTGTGCATAGAGATAGAAGCGAGTTGCGAAAGCGTAAGCCGCCTGCTTGGTGAAGTGGAACTTAGGCTTCGCATACTTTGTACCGACAAGAGAAATACCTTTCAGCATATCTGCCTCAATCTTCTGATAGAGTTCAGCTAATGTACCACGCTCTATCAATCTACCAACAACCTTCTCTGGCTCTGTTGGATAAGGCAAACCCAACTCTTTGGCAGCCGTAGTCTTGTCGTAAGCTTGACAGAAGACAGTTGACAACTGGAACATTGAGAACGCTCTGCAGAGCAAGGCTTCGCCCAACTGCTCCTGATATTCATCTTGATTTGACACACTATTGATAAAAGCAATCGCCTCATTACAAGAAGAGATAGCAGCATAATGTGCCGACCACAACTGGTAAGGAGTCTCCGTATTGCTCACATCGTCAATATCTTTCCACTGATAAGCCTGCTCTTGGAAACGGTCGAACGCACTCCAAGTACTATGCAACTGCTCGTCAGTATTGTCCGAATACATCTCAGTGAGATAAGCTGGGTGCGCCTGTGGATAAGCACTCACCAACAACTGGCTCACTTCCGTAGGGTTCTTAAGGTCCATACGGCTGTCTGGATACTTGTCAAGGAAGTCGTTACACGACGTTAGTGCTAACGCTAATGCAGCCACTGGCAAGTATAGAATATATTTTTTGACCTTCATCTTCATAAAGTTTTAAAGTCCAAGTTTTACTGTTAACGTAAATTGTTTTGGCATAGGCGATGCTACACCACCCACATTATAGAACTCTGGGTCCTGACCATTGAGTCGCTTGTCAGCATAGAGCAGGAAGAGGTTGGTAGCTTGAAGCTTCAACGATACGTTCTTGATCATGCTACTCTGGAACATCTGCGCAGGGAAGTCATAGCCTAAAGAAATCTCTTTGAGGCGGATGAAGTCGCCCTTTGCAATACGTGCATCGCTGTAGTTGTAAGCGTTGTAACCCAAGCGAACATTGGTGTTTGCCATATACTGGCTCTTTGAAAGGATACCCGGAACATTGGTTTCTTTCTCCTCACCTGCTGCCATCCAACGGTTCTTGAACGCATTGGTCATGGAAACGAGGTCGTTGTAACGTGCACGGAACTTAGGATCAAGGCGTACGACATTACCGAAAGCGTAAGTGAAGAACACGTTCAGACGGAAGCCACGATAGGTAAACATATTGCCAAGCGAACCTGTATGTGGTGGATCGGTAGGACCTTCATACTTCAAGAAGTCGGTCTTTGTACGCTCTTGGAAGTTGATGTCATCGGTTGTCACCTGTCCCTTCTCGTTGAGTACCATTGGCATACCATCGCTATTCAAGCCCATGAATGGGATTGAGAACAGTGCACGAGCAGGATAACCCTTCTTCGCAAAACCATTGCCACTCACAAGACTCATCACGTTACCTTGATTGAAGAGCTTTGTAATCTCGGTCGTTGCATAAGAATAGATGAAGCTCGTTGTCCAAGAGAAGTTCTTCTTCTTAATATTTACAGAAGAGATACTCAGCTCAAGACCATTAGAATTCATCTCGGCAACGTTAGCAGCACGGATAATCTCACCACCCAAACCAGCTGTTACCATCGGACCAATCTCGTCGAAGTTTCTACGTGTGTAGTAGTCGAAGGTGATACCCAAACGGTTGTTCCACAGTGAAGCATCGAAGCCAAGGTTCAACTCGTTCTTCTTCTCATAGGTAAGGGTTGAGTTTGCCAACTCGCTCAGTTCAAGCTGTGGTTCCTGATCTTCTGCAAAGAGACGGAAAGGAGTTGAAGCGGTGATGATAGCGGTTGAGTTGCTATAAGAAGCATCTGGAGGTGTACCTGTAAGACTGTAAGAGGCACGCAGGGTAAGTTTGTTCAATGGAGAGAGCTTGTTAAACCAATTCTCCTCATGTACGTTCCATGCACCAGACACATTCCATGTTGGCATCCAGCGTGCGCTTGAGTTACGACCCATCTGGTTTGATCCCTCATAACGAAGTGTACCATTGAATACGTAACGGCCCTGATAGCTGTATGTAGTGTTACCATAGAAGGCTACACTGCGTGAGTTGGTTGGGTTAATAGTATAATAGGTATTGCCCGACTCCAATGCACGCTTGAAATACTGATAGATATAGAATGGTACCATACCAGCATCATAACGCAGACCGACACCCTCGAAGGCATTGCGCTGACGTTCAATACTCGTCAACTCCATACCACCAAAGAGATTCATGATATGCTTCTCGGCAAAGGTGTGACTATAGTTTGCCGTTGCACGAATGTCATAATCGCTCATGCGGTTGTCGCCCCTATGATACAAACCACCGTATGGCAATACGGTCATTGGCAATACGTAAGGGTTGTTAGGGTCTTTATAAAGATACTTGTTGGCATCGCGAATAATTCCGTTTGACATCGCACGATAAGCCAATGCCTGATTGGATTCATCCTTCACAAAATGCTCCTGTGTTGAAGCCATATACTTGAATGCACCCAAGAGTGACAACTCTAAGCCCTTGACAGGCTTGTACTTCAATTCCAATTGGAAACGAGCATCGAGAGTATTGAGGTCGATATAATTGTTATTCAACTCGTTGAAGATGTTGAATGGTGCATAATTCGCTACGTAGGTTGCTGATGGGTCAAGTACACGTGAGGTGTTGCTTGCGTAGGAATAAGGGTTGATATCGAAGTCACGCTTCACCTCACCACCTACTACGTCAACGTCCTGACCAAGTGTTCCCGGTGCACGCTGCTTACGATAAGCCGCACCACCAATGAGGTTCAACGACAGCTTGTCTGACAAGTGCTGTGTGAGATTCACATTGAGCGTATAACGGTTTACGTTGCTCTGCTTATACCATCCCGGGTCTAACAATGCACTGAACGATGCATAGTAGTTTGACTTCTGTGTACCACCGCTCAAGCTGATAGAGTGGCTTTGCATAATATTAGATGAGAACAACTCCTTAAACCAGTTGGTGTTGCGGAACTCTGCACGCTGTAGATAGCGGTTGCGTGCCTCTGTGGTGTTCTCTAAGGCAAAACGCCCTGTACGTGCATTATACGTGTTAATCAGCTCGTACATCTTTCCATATACACCATACTCGCTACCATTGAGTACTTCTGAGAAGTTCAACCAACCTTTGTCTGCCAATTCTCTGTAGATACCCATCTGCTCCTTTGAGTCGAGGATATCGAAGTTGCTATAAGAGGGAACGAGGCGAGAGGTGAACTCACCGGTATAACTGATGTGTGCCTGTCCTTGCTTACCTTTCTTCGTAGTAACGACAATCACACCTGCCATCGCACGCGCACCATAGATAGAAGTTGCCGAACCGTCCTTCAAAATCTGGAAACTCTCAATATCATCGGCATTAAGACCTGCTATCGCAGAAGAGATAAGGGTCTCTGGATTACCCGATGCTAAGTCGTCTGCACCGACATTGGCTGCATCTTCCATGATTACACCATCGACAACCCAAAGTGGCTTACTGCTACCGTAGATAGAGGTGGCACCACGAATACGAATCTTTGGAGACGTACCGAAGGTTCCGCTGACATTTTGAACAGACACACCCGCCGCCTGACCTTCAAGCGAACGGCTGATATCTGCCACACCACTCAGGCGCGCCTTCTCAGCATCAACCTTGTCCGTTGCACCCGTAAAGAGACGGCGGTCGGTACGGGTAAGACCCGTCACAACTACCTCGTTTAGTGTTTGGGTGCTTGACTTGAGCACCACCTTCATGTCGGTTGTACCCTTCAGTGTCTGCGACGCCATACCAATGTAGCCCACAGTAACCTGAGGATTAGCGACGTCAGTGGTAAGCGAGAACTTACCATCAACATCGGTCACTGCACCCGACTTGGTGCCCACGACCATAATGGTAGCACCGATAACGGGTTCGTTATCGTCGGCAGCCACTACGGTACCCGAAATTTTAGTTTGTGCCAATGCTGCGCTTACGCACATAAACAGCATGGCAAAACACATAAGTAACTTTTTACTCATAAACTTTGTTATATTTAGTCTGATCTTATTAAATCCGATTGTGAAACACTTTCTCTATCATATAAAAGGACAAACAAAACTCTTCTTGAGCCTTCCATACACAGTGACTACAGCTTAAACTCATAGTATAAAATATCTATAATCTCAACAAACATGTGATACATATGTATTAAACAATTTGCAAATATAGCAAAATTTATTGAAAATGCAAGGTTGTGAAGTTTTTTTGTTGAAAAGTAGACAAGTGGACAAGTGAACGAGTAGACGAGTGAACCAGTTGCTTGTAGATAGGGTAAATAAAAGACAGAGTAACATGGTAAGTAGACAAGTCAACGAGTAGACAAGTTAACAAGTTGCTTGTAGACAGGGTAAATAAAAGACAGAGTAACATGGTTAACAAGTAGACAAGTCAACGAGTGGACGAGTGAACCAGTTGCTTGCAAAGAAAGACAGAGTAACATGAGAACGAGTTTTCCTTTATAACAAGTAACTTGTTTACTCGTCTACTACCCTCCTTAACAAGCAACTTGTTTACTCATCAACTTGTAAACTCGTCTACTTCCCTTCATAACAAGTAACTTGTTTACTCGTCTAACTTGTCAACTCGTTCACTCGTCTACTTAAACACAGCTCTCAGCACCTCGTGTCCATTGCTATACACCTCCCATAGTTCTGCACATTCGTCTATGATTGCATACCATGAGGTTATTGTTCCTTCGGTTCTTTCAACCACACCCCATCTTTCTTAAGATAAACAATTGGCTCTACATCAAATTTGAAACCCTCAATGGGGGTACGTTCCTCCCAAATGTCAGTTACTTCTTCAATAAACTTTTTGTATGGGATTTCTATATAATGATCTCCATTATCTAAAAATCCTAATAAGCATGTCTGAGTTTCCAAATCTGGGAATAGGATGATATTACCATCTGACACAACCGTATTCGGAGTATATTTTCCCCCTTGATATTTACAATAACAATATTTATAGAATGCAGAATACCCATAACTACGTCCATACGGAATATATAGCTTATAATAATTATTTTCTTTCCTAAACCCTAATTTTAAAAAGAAATCATTTTCAGTAAAAATCTTCCAATAGGAGGTATCAAACTCCTGGCTAAATTCCATATTCAACCAATGCCCATACATATATATATAATTGCCCCTCTTTAAATAACTGACATCCTTTAAAACCATATAACAAAATTATTTTATTGTATTAAACTTTCCATCTTTATACACTGCTCGCAGCGTTTCTCTTCCATCATTGAAAACTTCCCAAAGTTCAGTGCCATCTTCAAAATCTATCCTTTGTAGCAAATTTCATTCAGGTATTCCTAATCTACCATTGTTACCAGAGATAAATCCTATGGAAGTAAATGGATAATCCATATCTTCTGAAGTAGGGATGACAAGTATCTGTGAGGTATCTTCTTATTTAAATCGGATTACAATTATTCATTCGCGCTTTATTTGATGTTTCTCTTATACCATGCACCATGCAGATTCTCTTCAATATATGAATTATCTTTGAACAGATAGACTAATGGTTCTACATCAAAAACAAAATCAGAAATAGGCTTTCGCTCTTCCCAAATAATTGGAGATGAAGCTATGAATTCCTCATAAGGAACTTCTATTCGGCTATCATCATGGTCATTTAGCTTAAGGTGTCTTCTCGTTTTACGTTCGTTGGGGGATAGTATGAATAATCCATGCCATATATTCTCAACTTCATACTTGTACCCCAAGTAAATGCAATACATGCGACTTTCATAGGCGGAATAAGGATACTTCTGATCCATTTTAAGGAATAGCTTAAAATACTCTCCGCTTTTTGAGAATAACCTTGAATCAACCTCTTCTTTCGTATAGATATACCAGAACCACATATTGTCATTATTACAGTAAGTATCTAATCGTAGTTCTTTTCCATTTATTAAGATTCGCTTACCTACCTTTTTTTCTATTTTCATCATTTGATAACTATAAATTTTCCTTCTTTGAATACTGCATATAAGGTTTGCTTATCATCACGTGTTATCTTCCAAATTTCAGTTCCATCTTCAATAGAAACTCCAAGACCTCTTGGTATCGTAAATTCTGGAACCCCAATTCTTCCTTTTATTCCAGCTGTAAAACTATGTGAAGTGAAAGGAGAATCCTAATCATCAAAAGTACCACCTTTGGGGATAACAATATTTTCAGGAATATCTTTTGATTTGAATCTTATGACCACACAACTATTATTTAAAAGATGCAACTTAATGTCCTTGTTTTACTCCTCCACCAACCAAATACCATCTTTTTTAAGATAAACAATTGGCTCTACATCAAATTTGAAACCCTCTATTGGTCTGCGTTCCTCCCAAATGTCAGAAATTTCCTCTTCCATCGCCTCATATATGGGGTCATATCCGTGTCTTGGAAAATCTTTGAAATATTTCATTGCTTCTTCTAATGGACGAAGTATAAATTTGCCTTCTGAAGAATTCTCTACAAAGAAATTAAATCCCTTATATTTAACAAAGGTTATTGTATTAAAGGCGCTTGAAATATCTTTTTTTGAAACATATTTATAGCTTATTATATTATTATGTTGCAAGAAACCTATTTTGCTCAACTTTTCATATTGGCACTTTCTATCTATTAATTCAAACATATCAGGATTATCTGTTTTATAAAAATAATACTCTTGTGATAGATAGATAGCAAAATTTCCTCGTTTGTACGTTCTCATAAAATTACTTTATAGATATAAATTTATTTTCTTTCTTGCTAAATATTACTTTTAATATCTCTCTGCCATCGCTAAAAACTTCATACAACTCTGCTCCATCGTATAGCTCGGCATAAAATTGGTTTCTAAATTTAAATTTGGCAAAGTCAAGTACCAAGTGCGAATTTACTTAATCTTTTTGTTAAAAACAAATTCTGGGGGGCTACATTTCAATTTTTATCTTTATCCTGTGATTTCGATACTTCAATTGGTAACATGGTAAGTGGACAAGTCAACGAGTGGACGAGTCAACCAGTTGCTTGTAGACAGGGTAAATAAAAGACAGAGTAACATGGTAAGTGGATAAGTGGACGAGTCAACGAGTGGACAAGTGAACAAGTTGCTTGTATCAAAGACAAAGTAACATGGTAAGTGGACGAGTCAACGAGTGAACAAGTTGCTTGCGAAGTCGAAACTCCGTTCTGTTTCTCCAATGAAAGACGAGATAACAGGTGACCGATGCCAAACTTGCCAAAAAGATGAAATAAATCATCACTCATTCGAGTTTTAACACTCAAAAGTTTGGATAACTCACTTATTTTCTCTATTTTTGTTTCTATAACAGTTTTGTTGTCTTGTCTTTAAAATCAGTTCTTTAGCGATTACTAATTTACAAAGAAAATTCGACAAACTGTTATTTTTCTATCTATTTATTAGGGTGGGAAACTTTAGTTGATAAATATGGTGGTATTGATAAATTGCAAAATAAATGTAATGAAGTAATAAAGAAAAATTATGGCAATCAAGTTAAACAGGGGTATAACCCATGCTGAGAAAGAGATAAAAGAAGGTGATATCTTTTATGTCTATAATGATTATTACAAGAAATACTTTTTTGGCAAGATTCTTGTGGATATTAGCCGGCTAACGAAACAGGTTGGAAAGGATAGCGCTCTTGATTTCTTCTCAGACTGTTATCTGGTCGCTGTGTATAAAGAAATATCCGATACACCTGAATTACATAGTCGGGAATTTATCATTCCCGGCAGCTTCATCTATAAGAGCAGCTTCAAACGACGGAACAGACAGGGATTTGACTGGACGCATTATGCCTATGAGGCAGTTGATTTCCACACCTTAGACTTTCCAGAGTTCTTTCTGAACTATGACGATGGGGTCTACCTTGTACGTGGAGAGCTCAAATTTCGGACGGAATTATCTCGCCAGCAGGAAGAAGAATATAAAATCAGGGGTTCGAAGTCGGGTAGCATAGACTACTCCAGTGCTTTGCTGCTGCAAGGATATAAAGCCTATAGCGACAGGATAAACTATCACGACCTCCGCCTGTTGCCAGAGCTTCGCAAGTCCATCTACGATATGATTGGCGAGGATGCCAGTATGTCATATTATAACTTGGCATTGAAATACGGCAAGGATACGGGCCGTCTCTTTACAGATGCCTTGCCAGAAGAAGTCCAGCAGATAAAGCCTGTGGAAACAGACCAGCGTACAGGATTCCCAAAAGAATTGCTATGCGGCATTGCGTGGAGCTTCAGGCAACAGAGATATTATTCGTTGGCTGCTTTTGCAGACGAATTGCAAGCGTATAATGAAGAAATCACTGGCGAATACACCCCTGGTGTCTGGACGGATGAACTGAAGCTGATTGGCAGTCGTATCCTGGTGCAGTACGAACATTGGGACGATGAACTGGAAGAGTCAAGGGAAGAAAAAGTGTTCCTGCAAGCAGACAATGGTAGCTACTTCACAGTATCTGAACTCATTTATAAGATTCATAATCATGTCTGTGACAAGCTGGTCAATGATGACAATGTCTTCTTTGAGGGACTGCAACTATTTGAAAGAGACGATGTCAATCATCCAAGGACCCCTTATTATTTTATACTTCAAGGCAGTTAAGGCTAAAAGATAAACTTATGAATAAGATGTTTAAAAAAATCTTGGGTGACAAGTATACTCGTGCAAACAATATAGCCAAGTCAGTACGTTCTTTGCAGCGCGTACCCGAGAAGGAGCGGCCGAGAATTGTCAAGAAGGCAGTACTCAATGTTTATGTGATAGGTTCTATCATCATCCTCATCTCTCTATGGCTTTACTTCTTCGGAAATGAGATTATGGCTATACCTATAGGTAATAATCTTGAAGGCGAAACGTTCAGGTCAAGGCGTGCAAACCTCTATTTGCATCTTCTTGTGCCAGTTTTCATTCCAGTGATTTTTATTTTCGGTATTCCTCTGCTCATCCGCAACTATATCATCAAGCGGATTGTTGATAAGGAGTTTCCGAAGGAGCGGAGGAGAATGTAGATTATGTATATTAGGACATTTTTATTAATTCCCTCTTAGAACTCTCCAAGGCAGCCAAAAACTGCATTCTTTTCCTTGGAGAAGTTAGTTATAAATATTCGATGAGACAATGAATCTAAAGAAAATATTAAAGGAAGAAGCTACTTGGTGTTTCTTGGCCTTAGCGGGGCTGTTGATACTACTCTATGTGGGAGCGTATGTCATTATAGATACGTATTTCTATATGATATCATTAAACATTTTGATTTTTCTGTTTTCTTATATAATACTTAAAATAAAGAATAAACTGCATTACTACTCTTATGTTGTAGGCTGTGCGTTTTTTGTAGTTTGGTTAATCTTTTACATTATATGCGATTTGAAAAGCAGAAGTTTGAAAGGTTATCTCACCAAACAACTCCCAGTATTGTTTTATATTCCAACAGGTTCTGGAGGGAGGGGGTCCAGTAGTGGAATTGAAGTAGAATGTAAGGGAAATCAGCATAAAATCTCAACAACTCATGAATCAGATAGCCTATATCAGATTTATGGGGACTCAGTTATCAATCATATCGTAGTACGATACGTGCTAAAGGAACCTTTTCCTCACGTATATTATATAGATCGCATGCAAATAACTTATAAATAAGTTAGTTCTTTCAAAACATACTTTACAGATTGACTTATAACAAATTAAATAGAAAGGGATATAAATGAACATGAGAATTATAACCTTTATAGGTCTAATTACATTTATAATTAGCTGCTTTCTACCATGCTTCTCTGTAAGAGATAGTTCCTTTGATTACATGGGATACACGGCTTTATTCTTGGGATGGGCTGGAGTATTTATAAATAGCAAACTAACTGTTTATTATATATCATGGTATGCGAATATTCTTTTCTTGATATCTTTATTTATAAAGAGAAAGTATATCGGGATAATATTATTAACAGGCAGTCTCATTTTAGGATGCTTATTCCACGGATGCCCCTATATTGTTATTAACGAAGCTGGAAAACATAGTGATATTGTTTCATTGCAGATTGGATACTACGTATGGATTTTAAGCTTTTTCATTTTACTTATAGGAAGGATTTTAAGATATAAAGAATAAAATTATCATGAGTATGAAGTACCTTTTATTATTAGTGTTATTCGTTGGTTTTTCGTGTATAGAGCCTAACGTAAAAGATATGTTAGGAGATGATTTTAGGTTGTATAAACATACGCCTGCATGGTCTTTTGCAGAGGCTGTCGAAGATGAAGATACTACAGAGATTTCTAAACAAGTTTTACAGATGCATATTCCTGTAGATTATCGAGATCCAAAGTACAAGCAGACTCTTTTGATGTTAGCAACAAGGACTAATAAAATAGAATCTGTTGAGAAATTATTAGAGTTAGGAGCTAATCCTAATGCACATGATGACTCCACTAAATACTTTGGAGAAAGTGCAGTCTTATTAGCTTGTCGCTTTACAAGACCTTCAAGTAAAGTACTTGCTTTATTACTGAAGTATAGAGGAGACCCAAATTCAACAGCTTGTGGAGTTAAGGAGGATGGTTTGGGAGAGATTGTACCAATGAGAGATTTTGCTTTAAGTGCTGCTGTATTTTCCTCCTTTGAGAAGGTTAAATTATTAGTTGATGCAGGGGCAAACATTAATTATGCAACATCTACTGGAAATTGCGCAATAGAAAATTGTATGTTTCATGATAGGATGGATATTATGTTATATCTTCTACAAAAAGGAGCAGACTATCGCAGAAAGTTTACAGAAATAGACGTGGATAAGCCTGATTACCCTACTTTTGAAGTAGATATTCTATATAAACTACGTAAATGCGTATACCCAATTGGTTCAAAGGCATACAAAGAGAAAATGAAAGTTGTTAATTTCTTGAAGAGAAAGGGATTAGATTATTGGAAATCACCAATACCAAGTGGAATGTATGGGGTTATAATGCGTGAGATAGCCCCTAAAAATAAAGCAGACTTCGATTATTATATAAAGCATTATTAAATTGGTCTCTTTACGGTAATGATTTTGATTCAAACATATAATAAAAAGAAATGAACATTGAAATTATCGATTATGATACATATAAAAGATTAAATTATGATTCAGTATTCAAAGACTATCATAATGATTCTTATCGAATATATGGGAAGATAGTGGAAGGCGATTCCTATGCGAAAATTGCTTGGTCAAGTGACCTATTACAGCCTCAGTTCATAGAAGTATTCCCAAAGATATTTGCTATAGGAATTGATCAAGATTTTGCTATCTATGATTTTGACTTGAAACGTAGAATAATGTATTTAGACTTAGGCTTTCTTTTTTGTGAAATGGCTATATTTGAAAAGAAAATACTTATTGCTACTGAGTTAGAAGTTATCGTTATAGATACACAGCAATATAAAGTTATAGATACGATTCCATTGCAAGATACATACGATAAAATGAAAATTAATTGTGGTGAAGTTGAAATCTATTGTATGGATCATTCTTTTGAAAAATGCCACATTGGCAATAAATAAAGGTTCTTCCGAAATATGGAGTGATAAAGTAAGCCTACTACATATAAAAGGCACACAGAGAGGGGGAGAACACGGAGGTGAAAGCAAACAATCTCACGGAGGTGCCGAAGGCACAAAGAGCGACAGAGCCGTAGTGTACGTGTTGCTGATAGCTTTGGTAATAAACGTTTTAAGAAATCTTGCAAAACAAATGTTTTGTAATGAAGTAGACAAAAACATTAGTAAAACTCGCAAACATCCTCTTTTCCTCCACGCACCAACGGTGCCTCTGTGCCTAACGACTTCTGCTATAGAAAAATATGCCGCATTATTTGGCTATTCAAAAAGTTGTTCGTATATTTGCGAACAATAAAGAAGAATGGAGAATTGGAATGAAAAATAAACGGTACACAACAGATCAGGAACAGATTGCTCGGTTTGCGAAAGCAATGGGACATCCGACACGGATGGCTATTCTTGCTTTCTTGGCAAAACAAGATAGTTGCTTCTTCGGTGATATTCACGAAGAACTACCTATTGCTAAAGCAACTGTTTCGCAGCATTTGAAAGAATTGAAAGAAGCTGGTTTAATTCAGGGGGAAATAGAAACGCCCAAAGTCCGGTATTGTATAAACTGGGAGAACTGGAAACTTGCCCGAAATTTGTTTGCAGCTTTTTTAGGGGAGTCTAAAAGCAAAGGTACCTCGTGCTGTGAATAGCTGTACCTTTTTTTTGGAACAGTTGTTCGTAGTTCTACGAACTTCAAACAATCATATTAATTTTAAAGTAGAATGACAATGGAAATTAAAGTATTAGGAACTGGATGTTCAAGCTGTAAAGCCTTGTACGAAACTACCAAACAAGCTATTTCAGAATTAGGTTGCGATGCAACCCTTATCAAAGAGGAAGATTTATTGAAAATCATGGAGTATAACATTTTAGGGCTTCCAGCTTTGGTGATTGACGAGAAAGTCGTATCAGCTGGGAAAAAGTTATCCCTTGCAGAAGTGAAAGAGTTGATAACCAAATAAAAATGAACTATGAGAAAATTATTTTATCTACTGATTGCAATGCTGGTCTTAGTTTCCTGTGGTAACGATTCAAAGAAAAAGACCGGAGAAAATCAAGCGGAAAAAATACAGTCAAACCGCATAGAGGTTCTTTATTTTCATGGAGCGCAACGGTGTATCACTTGCCGAGCGATAGAAACAAATACAGAAGCCCTTTTGGATAGCCTTTATGCAAAAGAAAAAGCAGACGGTAAAATTATCTATAAAGTGATAGATATTTCAAAGAAAGAAAAAGAAACGATTGCAGACAAGTACGAAGTTACATGGTCGTCTTTGTTTGTTAACGGCTGGAAAGACGGCAAAGAGAATGTAAACAACATGACCGAGTTTAGTTTTTCCAATGCGAAAAATGCACCGGACAAGTTTAAAGAGGGAATTAAAAGCAAGATTGACGAATTGCTAAAACAGTTGTAAGATGGATTTTCTTCAATCGCTATTAGATAACAGTTCTATTCCTGCTATTACAGCTTTTATATTGGGAATTTTAACGGCGGTCAGCCCGTGTCCGTTAGCGACCAACATAACGGCAATAGGATTTATTAGTAAGGACATAGAAAACCATCACCGGATATTTATAAACGGATTGCTTTATACTTTCGGCAGAATAGCAAGCTATACGGTTCTTGGCTTTATCCTTATCCCTATTCTCCGTGAGGGGGCAAGTATGTTTATGGTTCAAAAAGCCGTAAGCAAGTACGGGGAAATGCTGATTGCTCCGGCGTTAATCATCATTGGAATATTTATGCTCGATGTAATAAAACTCAATCTACCGAAAATCAATATCGGCGGTGAAAGTTTGAAAAAGAGGACTAAAGGCGGTTGGGGGGCTATGCTATTGGGTATTTTATTCGCCCTTGCTTTTTGTCCTACCAGTGGAGTATTTTATTTCGGTATGCTTATGCCTTTGTCAGCAGCGGAAACGGGCGGGTATCTCTTACCTGTAATTTACGCTATTGCTACGGGATTGCCCGTAATCCTTGTTGCATGGATTTTAGCGTACAGTGTTGCTGGACTGGGTAAGTTTTATAACCGGATACAAATATTCGAGAAATGGTTTCGTAAAATAGTTGCCATCCTCTTTATTGCGGTAGGAATTTATTATGCAGTAGTATTTTATCTATAAACATAGAGTATCATTTTAAATAAAAACAGTATGAAAAAGATAGAAATTTTCGACCCGGCAATGTGTTGCCCTACAGGTCTTTGTGGAACAAATATTGACCCTGAATTAATGCGTATTGCGGTTGTTATTGAAACATTGAAGAGACACGGTATCATCGTTACCCGTCACAATTTACGTGACGAACCGCAAGTATATGTAAGTAATAAAACTGTAAACGAGCATCTGCAAAAACATGGGGCGGATGCACTGCCTATTACTTTAGTGGACGGTGAAATCGCTGTTTCAAAAACCTATCCTACCACCAAACAAATGAGTGAATGGACGGGTATCAATTTGGATTTTATGCCAATAAAATGAGTATTCATTGGCTAATTATACAAAAATGAAGACATTTAATTTATCAGATATAGATTTAACGAAATACCTTTTCTTCACTGGAAAGGGCGGTGTTGGAAAAACTTCGATTGCTTGTGCTACTGCGGTAGGCTTGGCAGATAATGGAAAGAAAATACTTCTTATCAGTACAGACCCGGCTTCAAACCTGCAAGATGTGTTTAATCAAACACTGAACGGACACGGCACGGATATTCAAGAAGTACCCGGCTTAACGGTCGTTAATCTCAACCCGGAACAAGCCGCAGCCGAATACAGGGAAGGCGTTATTGCTCCTTTCCGGGGACAACTGCCCGAAAGTGTAATTCAGAATATGGAAGAACAACTTTCAGGCTCTTGTACGGTAGAAATTGCGGCTTTCAACCAGTTTTCCGATTTTATCACGGATGCTGATAAAGCAAAAAAATACGACCATATTATCTTTGATACAGCCCCCACGGGACACACCTTACGAATGTTACAACTACCATCAGCGTGGAGTACATTTATTAGTGAGAGTACGCACGGTGCATCTTGCTTAGGTCAATTATCTGGTTTGGAGGAACGAAAAGGTATCTATAAGCAGGCAGTTGAAACACTTTCGAATGCAAACGCAACCCGCTTAGTATTGGTTAGCCGTCCTGAAATCGCACCATTAAAAGAAGCCGCCCGTTCTTCACATGAATTGCAATTACTGGGAATTAAAAACCAGCTATTGGTAATCAACGGGCTTTTGCTGCAATTAGATGAAGCCGATAACGTATCGAAACAGATATATGACAGGCAGCAAAATGCCCTAAAACAAACCCCTGTGGAACTGCTGGAATATCCGTCTTATTATGTTCCTTTACGGTCATACACTTTATCTAATATTGCGAATATCCGTCGGATGCTTTACAATGATAATTTAACAAATGATGCGAACTATCAGCGGATTACCGATGCCAAAGGGATGGATGAACTGGTAAACGACCTCTATCAATCAGGGAAAAGGGTTGTTTTTACTATGGGAAAAGGCGGCGTGGGAAAAACCACTTTAGCCACTGAAATAGCCCTGAAATTAACAAAACTGGGTGCAAAGGTGCATCTTACCACTACTGACCCGGCAAACCATCTGAATTATAACCTTGCTGTTCAGGCTGGCATTACGGTAAGCAGGATTGACGAAGCGGAAGTGTTGGAAGCCTATAAAAACGAGGTTCGCAGTAAAGCTGCAGAAACAATGACAGCCGAAGATATGGAATATATAGAGGAAGATTTACGTTCACCGTGTACGCAGGAAATTGCAGTATTCCGGGCTTTTGCTGAAATTGTCGATAAAGCAGAAAATGAAGTCGTCGTAATTGACACCGCACCTACCGGACACACTTTGTTATTGCTGGATGCAACGGAAAGTTACCATAAAGAAGTACAACGTACACATGGCGACACTCCCGCTTCCATAAGAAAGCTGTTACCACGTTTAAGAAACCAGCAGGAGACAGAAGTCGTTATTGTGACCCTGCCCGAAGCAACACCCGTATTTGAAGCCGAACGTTTGCAAATGGATTTACAACGTGCTGGGATTAATAATAAATGGTGGGTCGTGAATGCTTGCTTGTCATTAACTGACACCGAAAATTCTTTCTTGCGAGCAAAGGCGCAAAATGAATTGGTTTGGATTAAGAAAGTAGAAGAGTTGTCAAAGGGAAATGCTGCCCTTATAGCTTGGAAAAATAACTGAAAATATGAAGATATTAATTCTTTGCACAGGGAATAGCTGCCGCAGTCAAATGGCACATGGCTTTCTACAATCATTTGACAATAAACTGGATGTCTTTTCTGCAGGAACAAAACCTGCTGAAAAGGTTAACCCGATGGCAGTAAAGGTTATGGATGAAATGAGTATAGATTTAGCCCACCATATCCCTAAAAGTGTGAGCCTATATTTAGGGCAGGAATGGGACTACGTTATTACGGTCTGCGGTGGGGCAAATGAAAGCTGCCCGATATTTACAGGTGAAGTAAGGAACAGGCTACATATAGGATTTGACGACCCCTCGGAAGCAACTGGAACGCCAGAGTTTATAAACAGTGAATTTCATCGGGTACGGGATGAAATAAAAGCCCGTTTCTATGACTTCTACCTGAACGAATTAAAACCAAAATTAAGCTAAATAGTTGTTGTTATGGAAAAGAAACAAGGAATTGGATTTTTTGAAAAATACCTGACTATCTGGGTTGCCTTGTGCATCATTATTGGAATTGCCGTGGGACAATGGCTTCCGGCAATCCCACAAACATTAAGTAAATTTGAATATGCCAACGTGTCTATACCCGTGGCAATCCTGATTTGGTTAATGATTTATCCGATGATGCTAAAAGTAGATTTTCAAAGTGTTAAGAATGTCGGTAAGCGTCCGAAAGGAATAATAGTCACTGGCTTTACAAATTGGCTGATAAAGCCATTTACCATGTTCGGAATTGCTTATTTGTTCTTCTATGTGATTTTCAAAGCCTTTATACCTGCCAGATTAGCCGAAGAATATTTAGCCGGGGCGGTATTATTGGGGGCTGCACCTTGTACAGCTATGGTGTTCGTGTGGAGTTACCTTACTAAAGGGGATGCCGCTTATACACTGGTACAAGTGGCAGTGAACGATTTAATCATATTGGTAGCGTTTGCCCCTATCGTTGCTTTCTTGCTGGGAGTTGGCGGCGTATCTATCCCATGGGCCACTCTGTTGCTATCCGTAGGGCTGTTTGTTGTGATACCACTTGCTGCCGGGGTCATTACCCGAATAATGGTTGTCCGCCGCAAAGGTGTGGAGTATTTCAACAATGTATTTATTGAGAAATTTAATAATTACATGGTAGGTGGATTGCTATTAACGCTTATTATCCTGTTTTCATTTCAAGGAGAAACGATACTAAACAATCCCCTGCATATCTTATTGATTGCAGTTCCGCTTGTGTTACAAACGGTTCTGATATTCTTCGTTGCTTACGGTTGGGCGAAATGGTGGAGATTACCCCATGATGTTGCCGCACCTGCCGGAATGATTGGGGCAAGTAATTTCTTTGAATTGGCAGTTGCTGTGGCTATTTCTCTTTTTGGTTTACAATCTGGGGCTGCATTAGCTACGGTGGTGGGCGTGCTGGTCGAAGTTCCGGTGATGTTGATGTTAGTAAGGATTGCCAATAACACACGAAGCTGGTTTCCGGCTACAAAATAACAATAGGGTAAAAGTCCTAATCTAACTTTATCATAAAAAGGCTTGGTGCTGGAAATGTTTGTTCCTAACGTTTCTGGCATGAGGCTGTTTAAAAAGGCGGTAGACAAAAAAAGGTGACAAACAAATATGAAAAGACTTAAATAACTAACAAGAAGAGTTTTGATTTAATTTGCTGTCACTTTTAACAAATAGCATAAAACAACTATAAACCAAAGGGTTCCAGAATAAAATTGAGTGAGAGGAGTGACAGCAAAGTCAAAAGTTCATGAACATAATAAAAAAAACAAAACTCATTCAAATTATGGGATGATAAGCCAAAATACTAATATAAAAAGAGGTTCTTCCGAAATATGGAGTGATAAAGTAAGTCTAATACATATAAAAGTCACACAGAGAGGGGGAGAACACGGAGGTGAAAGCAGACAACCTCACGGAGGTGCCGAAGGCACAAAGAGCGACAGAGCCGTAGTGTACGTGTTGCTGATAGCTTTGGTAATAAACGAATAAACGTTTTAAGAAATCTTGTAAACCACTGCTTTTGTAATGAAGTAGACGAAAATATTAATAAAACTCGTAAATATCCTCTGTTCCTCCACGCACCAACGGTGCCTCTGTGCCTGACGATTACAACGATATAAAACCTCTGTGTTCTCCTTTGCTCTGTGTGACAATACATCAAAGCTTTGATCTCAAAAGATATCACTCCAAATTGCTGAAGACCCTAAATAAATAGATAGTTTGGAGCAATGAGGGATATAGTATATCTTTTATTGGAAACTTAGATTCTAATACTCTGTAAAGAAGGTTGGCAATACTTCTCAAGACTTACGAAATATTATTACAGAAAAACTCGCTGAAAGGTGGGGAAATGCCCTAAAAGTAAGCAATATCAGCACATCTGTAACACACTTGATATCAAAACGTTAGGAAAGTTCATTTAAAAAGGGGCTTTATTGGACTTCAAAAGGGCGTTAGTAAGACTTCAAAAGGGCGTCTTTTCAAAACTAATTGGGCATCTTTTCAAATGCTATTAACGCCCTTTTGAAATCGAAGGTGTGAAAAATTACGACAAAGTTATTTGATTAAACAACTTTTATCTCATTTCTTTGAAGGCAGACCACACAATAGGGATTGTCACGATTAGTGAGATAACGTCACTTACAGCCTGGCAAATTTCAACCCCAAAGAGTCCGTAGAAGTAAGGCAGTACAAATATTAGCGGTATGAAGAACAGCCCTTGGCGAGAAGCAGCAAGGATGTTCGCACGGATAGTCTTTCTACACGTCTGCATCATCATGTTTGCCATCATCATAAAACTGCAGGCTGGGAAAATTATCATCTGATAGCGTAGTGCCGGAATACCGATGGCTATTACCTCCGGATCATCACGGAAGAGTGAGACCACTTCACCGCTGAAGATGATAAGAACCACCGACCAAAACAATAGGAAGAGCGTTCCTATCTTCGTACCGAACCAGAATCCCTCCTTCACTCTGTCATATAGTTTTGCTCCATAACAGAATCCACACATCGGTTGGAAACCCTGTCCTAATCCGACAATGACGCTGAATATAAACATGCTGATGCGTGTCACGATACTCATTGCCGCAATAGCCGCATCGCCATAATTACCAGCTACACTGTTAAGGGCTATCGTACTGACACTTGCCAAGCCCTGACGAGATATAGAGGGAGTTCCACCAGCTATGATTTCTTTTACAAATCGTCCCTCAAATGAGATACGACGATGTGTGTAATGTATCACACCTTCCTTCTGACTCATTATCAGCATGATAACAAATCCACATATCTGACCAATGACTGAAGCCACTGCAGCGCCGCTCACACCCATAGAAAAAACAAAGATGAATACAGGGTCGAGAAGGCAGTTGATAATCGATCCGCTGATAGCACCATAAACAGAATACTTCGTAAAGCCCTGAAAACGCATTTGATTATTGATGCAGAAAGTACCCATGATGAAGGGAGTACCCAGCAGACTGATGCCCAGATATTGACGAGTATAAGGTAGGATTGTGGGCGTACTACCTAAAAGGATGCTGATAGGCTCAAGGAAAAACCATCCAAGTAGCATGACAATCAGCGAGAATACTAATGTGTAGAAAAGTCCTGTGCTTGCCATCACCTCTGCATCCTTGGTATTCTGAGCACCCAACTGACGGGAAATATAATTGCCCGAACCATTACCAAAGAAAAAAGAAAAGGCCTGTATGAAAAACATCACACTGAAAACGACACCTACCGCAGCCGTGGATTGTGTATTAATCTTACCAACAAAAAACGTGTCGACCAGATTATACATACTGGTCAGCAGCATAGAGATGATGGTAGGTATAGCCATGGCGCCTATCACACGATGGACAGGCGCCTGGGTCAGGAATGTATATTTATCGCTCATTGTTTTATTTTACAATCTTAGCTATCCAGCTGAAGAGTTCATTCAGGGCATAGTCGCCACTGTGAGGGCGGTTCCAAGGTAGCTTGAAGTTAACATCCTTACCTGCGTTCTGCAGTTTTGTTGCCAGATTGATAGCGATAGGGAAAGCAGTATCACGGTCGCGAGCACCATGTCGGATATACCAGTGAGGAGCAACAGAGGTAGCTGCATCACCGATGAAATACATAGGGTTCAGTAGGCGAACATTCTCCTTCACCTCGTCAGACAATGTGCTGCCGGTCTTTGCAGCAGCCCATGCAGTAAAGTTAACATCAGAACCTTGCTCGTTTCCAAACTCACCATTCTCGCCACTTGCAGCTGCTCCGTCCACGTTGTAGCTGTCAAAAGAGGGTACACCCTTGAGTGCTTGCGTACTTACTACGTAATTAAGATACTTGTTCATATCAAGGTCTGTGATGTATTCACCAACCTTTTTTCTGCCACCCATCATCATCGGAGGCATACCGCCACCCATTCCTGCTGGACGTGCCATACCTACACCGCCATTGATAGGAGCCTGAAAAGCTGCCTCACTGCTGAATGTAAAACCGATAGTATCAGGGATGTCTGCACCTGCATCTTTAGCTTCCTGCGCACTACGGATGATAATCTGCTTGATATAGTCAAGATAGTTGTCGGCATTGAGCAATGTACCATCTGTCTTTTTCAAGCCGAGTGAGTTAATATAAGATGGGAACTGTGCTGCCAATTCCTTGATTAATGTCTGCTTACTTGCAGCGAGGCTCTTGCGACTATCGGTATTGCCATACAGCCATTCGTATGCCATATCAGCATGATCGAGGTCGGTAATCGGGCAATAGCACACACTCGCAAAGACATCATCACGTCCGTCAGCTGCGCCCATAGCCTTGAGCAGTGGCTCATAGGCAGGGTTGTTGCCTGTTGCACCCATCAAACTCGACATCGCTCCACCTGCACTTGTACCGTCAGTAACAATCTTCTCCGTATTACCCGGTATCAAGTTGTCAAAGTGACGCAGGTAACGGATAGCCGCTTTTAAGTCGAGTAGCGCCTTTGGAGCACGACCAGTATAAACCGTCTTCTTTCCTTTCTTTACGGTAGAAGAACGGCCACGGCTACCGGGAATGACGAGAACATAGCCCTCAGCCAAGGCACGTCCGCTGGCATCCTGTGCTTGTGGGTTACCTGCCTGACTTGCCATATAACCTCCGACGTAAGTGCGGAGGAAGATAGGTGTCTGCTCATTAGCCCCTTCTGGTACAAAGATATTCATATACTGATAGGTAGAATCCTCTACGTTGGTAACAAAATAAAGTTTGTTGTAAGCCGTGTAGTTCACCACTTTGCCATCAGGCATTGTCAACGAAGCCTTCACTCCACTCTCAGGATTAAACTGCAGAGTGTTTGTCTTTGGTTTCTTAGCAGCATTCATATTCATTGCGAGCATCATTCCTAAGGATGCAATAATTAGTTTCTTCATATTTATTGTTTTATTGAAATTGCTTTTTAAGGAATACAAGTGCAATGGCAAGCACTGCATTGATAATCATTGAATACCTAATTTCTACCATAATTGTCTATATGACGACAACTAATAACAAAGGTTTAATTCCCTCTCTCTTCTTTTTTATCCTACTATAAGTTGCGAAGGAGGAAAATATACTTTTTTTGAATATCTTATACTGAAAATCAAAAGAAGATGTGTCAGTATACCTTATTGAACCTTTGTGAGTTCATAAATCAGATAACGTCCTGTGAGTGGAATTCTTGTTCTTTGAAAGGTGTCATAGAATTGCACTGCGTATGCATTGAAAGGACGAAGATAAATCTTAAGCTTACTTGTTTTTACATTATAATATCCGTAGCCGTTAAAATAAGTTCTAAGATAGCTTGCGCTTGCTATTGTGTAACCGCTCATACGTGTCGCGTGACAAGGATAAATAGCTATAGGTATATTTTTCTTTATCGTATATGATTAGAGAGTCGAGGTCAAGCCTTGAATTGGAATAATAATTTTGGTTCTTCCCATATCATGAGGGATTGGCAGCTGTGGCAGTGGGATGCAAGACAGTGCGACCTGCTGATAATCCAGAACACGAATATGCCGTTGGAGGTAAGTGGGGATTTATTGATAAGCAGGGCAATGAGGTTGTGCCGTTGCAGTACGATAGCATCGCTAATTATCGTCAGGTTAAGAATAATAAGGTCCTTGTCTTGAAGGATGGTAAGTGGAAGGCTCTCCAACTCAGCGGTCGCTGACCAAAGGAAATAATGAGGAGAGGGTGTGTGAATTTTGGTAAATTATAATCATTTATCGACAGATAGTTGTTAAGATTACTCTTAAAGGTAAAAAATATTCTCATTTCCCGTGGAAAAGTAGTAATTTTGTAGCCGATAAACCCATGTTAGACAAACTTACGATCAATGCTCGTTGAGGAGATGAAACGTTTTAAGGAGTTATTTTTTATACCGATACTATTCGTATGTCTTTGTTGTCAGGCAAAGGCATCTGCTGTATTGCAAGATAGCATACAGCTTGCGGACTCAATAAAAACGGTTGATAGTTTAAGCCTTGTTGCTGACACAGGTTTAGTTCCCTCTATAAAATGTGTTCCTGCAGAGGGAGAGGAAAAGTCTTGTAACGCTTCTAAACCGCATTTTGATAGGATTATATATACTTGTACACCACTTATTATAAACGGTCTTATCATGAAAGGGCAGAGTAGGCAATTTCGTGGTTTGCGAAATGACTATATACCAAGATTTGATAGGAGTTTAGATAACTACACGCAGTATCTCCCTGCTGCCGTTATGCTTGGCTTAAAGTTTAGTGGCGTGAAAGGTAGAAGTAGCTGGGGGCGTATGCTTGCCTCTGATGCTATGTCGGTAGCGTTGATGGCAGGTATTGTTAATTCGTTAAAATATTCTGCTCAAGTAGAGCGTCCAGATGGTACGGACCTACGCTCTTTCCCTTCTGGGCACACTGCGACAGCCTTTATGACTGCTACCATGCTGAATAAGGAGTATGGCTATCGGAGTCCGTGGATAGGTGTCGGTGCTTACACAGTGGCAGCTGCGACAGGTTTAATGCGTATGGCAAACAATAAGCATTGGCTGAGCGACGTACTGACAGGGGCAGGCGTAGGTATTGTGGCTACAGAATTAGGCTATTATTTTACGGATTTAATATTTAAGGAGCATGGGTTAAGAAAGGCTGATGTAGAGGAAAAGTTTGATAAGCTACAGAAGCCGTCATACGTTGGTCTTAATTTTCTTATTAATGAGCCGTTAGGTACGTATCTCAATGGGAAAAGCTCAAAAGTTAAGGTGTCGCGTGGATGTACCTCAGCTGTTGAGGGAGCCTACTTCTTTAATCCTTATATTGGTGTTGGTGGGCGGTTCTCTGTGACCCGTACGTCAGTCATCGTAGACAATGTCAAGGCTGAAGATAATGTCTTCGATACGTGGAAGTTAGGTGGAGGTGCTTATTTCTCTTATCCGTTATCAGAGCGTTGGCTTCTCGGTAGTAAACTCTTGGTTTCATCTGTGTTTTATCCCGACATAAAGTTAACGGACGATTTAATTGATTCTCATCATGGAGTAGGTTTTGGAACAGGTCTTTCACTGACCTTCAGAGTTCGTCAACATTATAGTGTTCGTTTCCTTATAGACTACAATCTCTTACCTTGTCGTGTGTCAGGAGTGCGCACTTGTTCTCATTCTTTAGGATTAGGCTCCTCTTTTGTCATTAGTTTTTAACCAAGAGTAACGTTAAAAACAAGTCCAGCACAAGCAACTCGTTCACCCGTAAATTTGTTACTCAAAAGAACTTTGTTCATCTGTTACTTTGTCTTTTATTTACTCTGTCTACAAGCAACTTGTTAACTTGTCCACCCGTAAATTTGTTACTCAAAAGAACTTTGTTCATCTGTTACTTTGTCTTTTATTTACTCTGTCTACAAGCAACTGGTTCACTTGTCCACCCGTAAATTTGTTACTTAAAAGAACTTTGTTCATCTGTTACTCTGTCTTTTATTTACTCTGTCTACAAGCAACTTGTTCACTTGTCCACCCGTAAATTTGTTACTCAAAAGAACTTTGTTCATCTGTTACTTTGTCTTTTATTTACTCTGTCTACAAGCAACTGGTTCACTTGTCCACTCGTAAACTTGTCTACTCGTCTACTATCATGAATTATATCGGTAATCATAATTATGAATTTTGAATTATGAATTCTGAATTAAAAGCACTACCTTTGCACCGCTTAAATTTATTTCAGATGAATAAACAGTTTTTATTAGCTGCCTTATGGCTCAGCCCTTTGGGATTGTATGCACATAAGGCTAATGGGATTGGTGCGGTAACATGGAAAAACGAAGCGCCAAAAGAAAGAACGATTCGGGGCATTGATGAGGACAAGACGCACCAGCGTTTTACGCTCAGTGGATATGTGAAAGACCGTAACGGAGAACCACTTATCAATGCAACTATCTACGACCTCACCACACGACAAGGCACGATGACGAATGCCTACGGACATTTCTCGCTCACATTGGGCGAAGGACAACACGAAATAAGGTGTAGCTACGTAGGATATAAAACCCTTATTGAGACCATTGACCTATCTGCAAACCAAAACCATGACATCATCCTGCAAAACGAAGCACAGTTGGATGAGGTGGTTGTGACGACAGACCTGAACTCACCTTTGTTGAAAACGCAGACTGGAAAACTCTCTCTCTCACAGAAAGATATTAAAACGGAGTACGCACTGATGAGTAGTCCGGACGTTATCAAGACTTTACAGCGTACGAGCGGTGTGGCTGATGGTATGGAACTTGCCAGCGGTCTCTACGTTCATGGTGGTAATGGCGACGAAAACCTCTTCTTACTCGACGGTACTCCCCTCTATCATACCAACCATTCATTAGGTCTTTTCTCTTCGTTCAATGCCGATGTTGTGAAGAATGTCGACTTCTACAAGAGCGGTTTCCCAGCACGTTATGGCGGTCGTCTATCGAGTGTCATCGACGTTCGCACGGCTGATGGCGACCTTTATAACACCCACGGCAGCTATCGTATCGGCTTACTCGATGGTGCCTTCCATATCGGGGGACCTATTAGAAAGGGTAAGACATCCTATAACTTCGGTTTGCGTCGTAGCTGGATGGACCTCCTCACGCGTCCTGCCTTTGCGATAATGAACCACAAGAGCAACGATGAGGATAAGTTGAGTATGTCGTATTTCTTCCATGACTTAAACTTCAAGTTGACCAATATCTTCAACGAACGTTCGCGAATGTCGCTGAGTATCTACTCTGGTGAGGACCGATTGGACGCAAAAGACAAGTGGCACAGTAACAATAGCAGTGGTTATAACGACGTAGACATCTATGTGAATCGCTTCCACTGGGGTAACTTCAATGCTGCCTTAGACTGGAACTATCAGTTCTCACCGAAGCTCTTTGCTAACTTCACAGCCGTCTATACGCACAATCGCTCAACGGTTAGCAGCTCAGACGAGTGGAGATTTACACGCCCTGGAGAGAAAGAACAACTAACATTGACCTCTCATGGCTATCGTTCATCTATTGATGACATCGGCTATCGAGCAGCCTTCGACTTCCGTCCAAGCCCTCGTCACCACATTCGCTTTGGTCAGGACTATACCTATCATCGCTTCCAGCCACAGACTTACAACCGTTTTGATAATTATCAAACCAATAGTGAGGCAAAGGCTGACACGATTGCGACCCACAGTTATAATAAGAATGTGGCACATCAGCTGACCTTCTATGCCGAAGACGAGATGATGCTCAACGAGAAATGGAGCCTCAACGGGGGTGTGAATGCCGATGTCTTCCATATTAGCGGTAAGACCTTCGCAACGCTGAGTCCACGTCTTTCGATGAAGTTCCAGCCAACGGAGCGCCTGTCTCTTAAGGCAAGCTACACGCTGATGAGCCAGTTTGTACATAAGATTGCCAACTCCTTCCTCGATCTTCCAACCGACTACTGGGTGCCAACGACGGCTCGTCTACATCCGATGCGCTCTTGGCAGGTGGCTGCAGGAGCTTATATGAAACCTGACAAGCACTGGTTGCTCTCGTTAGAGGCTTATTACAAGCATTCAAGTCATATCCTGCAGTATTCAAGTTGGGCAGGATTGGAACCACCAGCAGCCAACTGGGACTATATGGTTATGGAGGGTGATGGTCGCTCTTACGGTGTTGAATTGGATGCTGATTACAACGTTTCCAACCTCACACTACATGGTTCTTACACGCTCTCATGGACTGAGAAGAAGTTTGATGACTTCTACGATGGTTGGTATTATGATAAGTTTGACAACCGTCATAAGCTCACCCTCACCGGAAGATGGAACATCACAAAGAAGATTGCAGCCTTTGCAGCATGGACATTCCGCACGGGTAACCGCATGACAATCCCTACTCAGTATATCGGGTTGCCTGACGTTCCAGCGCAGGAGCAGGGAGGATTGACCTTTAATTCATCTGATGACAACACGTTGAACTTTGCTTACGAAAAGCCTAATAACGTTATCTTGCCGGCTTATCACCGTCTTGACATCGGCTTCGACTTCCATCATACCACCAAGAAGGGGCATGAGCGCATCTGGAACCTCAGTTTCTACAATGCTTATTGCCACCTGAACTCACTCTGGGTACGTGTGAAAATCGACGGCAATAACCAGATGAAGATAAGGAACATAGCGTTCATCCCTGTGATTCCATCGTTCAGTTACACATTTAAATTCTAAGTTTCGAACATGAAAAAGATATTTTTTCTCCTCTTCCTTGCCCTATCGGTGATGAGTTGCAAGGATGATTTCAGTGTCAGCAATCTGCCTGATGCAAAGCCAAAGTTGGTGGTCTATTGTATGCCTTCTACTTCCGACACCACTTATATCACAGTGTCACGTAGCATACCTTTGAAACAATATAACACAACAGAGAAGAATGTGATGATTGATGATGCAGTAATCAGCTATCAATTGAACGGACAGACGAGGACGGTGACTGCCTTGGGCAATGGTCGCTATCGTGTCGTTGGACAGCAGAAGGCGGGCGATAAGGTGCAGTTGCGTGTTGAAGCGCAGGGCTTAGAGGCTGTCGAGTCGTCTACGGAGATTCCACAACCGATTGGCATCAGCAATATTACCACACGTATGGTACGTATGAAGAAAGACCCTTCGGCAAATGTAGAAGACTTCCTGCAGCTGCAGGCTACCTTCACCGACCCTGCCCAGACACACGATTATTATGCTGTGCGTGTCAAGAGTAAGAAGTTGCACTACCTTTATGTTGCCTGTTTTAAGAATATGGGTGGCTATATGCAGGAGGTGATGAGCTACTATTCTTACGCTGACTATATGGAGGGACGTAAGACCAACAGCTATGATAGTGTGGCTGTAAGATACGACTTGGTAACTGAGTATATACCTATCTCAACGGCAAGTGAACCGCTTCTGAACCCATTGTCAGACATTGACGATGATTTCGACTTCAGTAGTGATTTTTATAAGCAGTTCTATGTCTTCGATGATGCGACAATCAACGGCAAGACTTACACACTTCGTCTGAACGTTGAACCTTACACTGGTATAAGAGATGAGACCAAAGCGTCTTTGGCAGAGCTAAAGACAAAGTATGGTATAGAGGAAGGATTACAGTTAGAGTTCTATCACATCGCCCCAGCCTACTACCGTTTCCTACAGGCTTTGAACGATGTTTCGAACAATTCCCTTGCTCAAGCGGGCCTCTCTACTATCCGTACCACCTACAGCAATATGCTGAATGGTATGGGAATCTGTGCTGGGTTTAATATGGACACCGCAAAGCATTAAGCAGCCCCTCCCCCTTACCCCTCCCCCAAAGGGAGGGGCGTGAAATGAGAGAGAGATAACAGCCCCTACCCCTCCCCCAAAGGGAGGGGCGTAATTACCGAGATACCCCTTCCGGCATGGAAAACGTTTAAGTTAATAGCTATAAAAAACATAGCAAGACACTCAACTGTTTATTCTATTATCATCCTCGCACACAAAAAAGCACTTCATTTTAAGACTCCGACCGTAGATGAGGATTCGAAAAAATATTACATAAGTTCTGATAAAACATCTATAAATCACGGCAAAAACACATATTAAAAGTAGGTTTATAACTAAAAGGAAATCAGTTAGTTATAAAGCAGCATAAGAAAAGGTGCTTAATTAGACTCCAAAAGGGCGTTAGTAAGACTTCAAAAGGGCACCTATTGCAAGCCAATTAGGCGTTAAAAATAAACTAAAAGAGTATGTTTTGGAAAAGGGTCTGAAAAAAAATTAGACAAAAAAAATAAGCAAGTCCAAGCCTCAAAACTAACTAACCCTTCTCTCATTATTTCCCTTTAGTAAATCACCGTTGGTTCGAAGAGGAGATGGGGAGAGAGGCTCGGAAGGGGTATCTCGGTGTTTACGCCCCTCCCTTTGGGGGAGGGGTAAGGGGGAGGGGCCAGTTGCTTGGGTCAGTTGCTGGGGCCAGTTGCTTGGGCCAGTTGCTGGGGTGAGGCTCCTTTTTCTAAAACTCCACCGTTACCCTACCATTTATCTGTCGTCCAGTAAGGTAGTTTGGAACGGCATATTGCTGTCCGGCGATGTCTGTCACCCAATAATACGAGTTGACGTTATTGATACCAAAGAGGTTCAGACAGTCCAAACCGAGCCAGATATTCTTAAAGATTGTGTTGCGATGGCCGTCGTTATTGTCTAATAGGCGATAGCTCATACCGATATCGGCACGCTTGTAAGCTGGGGCGCGGAAGGTGTTATTCTCCAATTCCTTGTGTGGAGCAGAGAATGGAAGACCGTCTGCATAAGCCAATTTCAGCGACATACGCCAACGCGTCGTACCTGGGAAGAAGTCCGTGAAATAAAGGTTGAGCGCATAACGCTGGTCGGTTGGGAGCGGAATACTCTTACCATTCAACTTCATACTCGTGTTCATCACACTCAGCGTCAGCCATGAGTCAGCACCCGGAACGAACTCACCAAAGAGTTTAAGGTCGAGACCTGTGGCATGTCCTGTGGCTGTATTCTCACCATAATACGTCACTTTCACATTGTCAACTGAGTAAGGAACGAGGTGTGAGAGTGCCTTATAATAAGCCTCCGCAGTGAACTTAAACGGACGACCTAACATCTCGAAGCGATAGGTCATACCTGCCAATGCGTGGATAGACTGCTGTGCGCGAATCTTCTGATTGAGCGTTGCGTAGGTGACACCATTGACGATTGATGTGTCGCGAAGCTCCTTATAGAATGGTGCCTGATAGTAGATACCACCTGCAATGCGGAAACTCAGGTTGCGATTTCTACCCGGTGTGATGGTCAGCGATGCACGTGGAGAGAACAGACTCTCGCCATTGAAGTCCCAATGTGCAAAGCGAACGCCATAATTCAGTGTGAAAAGCGTTGGAACAGAGTCGCGTGTCTGGAAGTTCCATGTGTCCTGCAAATAGCTTTCAAAGCGTTTCGCCTTGAGTTCGTTACGAGCACGAAGCGAGTAAATCATCTTCAAGTCACGCCCCGTATGCGGAACGTTATAACCCGCTGAATCACGGTATTCGTATTCGGCAGAGTTCTCCTTGATACGCTCAAGTTTATAGGTCACTGCGCCCTCAATCTTGTGTTTGCCAGCCCGATGCTGCATCATCAGCTTCAAACTCTTCACGTCAGCGTTGAGATAGTCGCGAGAATGCTGCATATACGTACCCACACCGAGGTTTTCCGACGTCTCCGTCTGTGTCAGCCAGTACTGTCCTTGAATGTCATAACGCTCCTGCTCCTTCGTTGTGAAAGCCGATGCGAGGAGGGAGAGGTCTGTGCGCGAACTCAAATGGCGTGTGATAGCCAACGAACCGAAGAAGGTACGGAAGAGATCTTTCTCCTGTCCATCGAAGTAAACACGGAACTTCTTCACGTTCTGCAGCGTACCGAAGTTTGTCTCACGGTCTTCTGGCTCGAAGTTATAACGGTTGTCAGAGATGTTACCGATGAAGTCTACCTGCCAACGTTTGTTGGGTTGCCATGAGAGATAAGTCTGATAATCAAGGAATGACGGACGATATTCACCCTTTGTCTGGAGTGATCCAAGGAGGTAACGATTGGTTTTATAACGCACACCATTGGTCCATGTCAACTTCTTCGTAGCCAATCCGAGGTAGGCACTGGCACCTAAAAGTGAGGCAGAGACGGAGGCTTCCGTCTTCTTCGGGCGTTTATAGGTGATGTCTAAGGCTGAACTCATCTTGTCACCATATTTCGCTTCGAATCCACCGGTTGAGAAACCAACGCTCTCAACCATGTCGGGATTGATAATAGAGAGTCCTTCTTGCTGTCCACTTCGCACAAGGAAGGGACGGAACACTTCTATATTATTGATATAGACAGAGTTCTCATCGAAGGTACCACCACGCACATTATATTGTGAGGATAGCTCCGAGTGGGTTGAAACACCCGCCTGAGTCTGTACCATTTCTTCGACAGCATTGCCCGACGTAGAGGGTCCTTGTTTAGTTTTTTGAATATCCAATTCTTCCGTTGTTCCGTGCTGTTTGGCTTTGCCCTGCACTACAACCTCCTCCAATGCGTTGTCGTCAGCAAGCTGTACGAGTAGTGTCTGCTTTCCCTTTGGACGCACGAGAATCCTCGTCTTGGTCTTGTAACCAATCATTGAGAAGCGCACCTTCACGGAGTCTTCACTCTGCAACTGCATATTGAACTCGCCTTTTAGGTTGGTCATCGACAGTTTTCCTTGCGTAACAACCATGACAGAAGCCAACTCGATTGGGTTGCCCTCCTTGTCGGAAACCTTCCCTTGCAGTGTGAACGATTGCGCAAATGCTAACTGCGCTGTCACCATGAACAATAGTAGTAATATGTATTTCTGAATATCCTTACGTTTCATACATTATATAACGTTGCTGATTTCGTTTTATTGTCTTTCTCAGTTACTTAGAAGTGAAAGACTTGCTGCAAAGCGGTTCTTGCACTTTACGGTTCCTCATCAGCAGATATAAAAAAGTGGATGCGCCTCATTTGACACATCCACCTCTATAATTGAAATCTATCTTTTGTCTTTTTTAGCCCAAGTACTTCATGAGTACGCGTGCGTTGCCGCTCTCACGAATCTTCTCGATAGCCTTCTCACGAATCTGGCGAACACGCTCACGGGTAAGACCCATCTCTGTTCCAATCTCCTCCAAACCCTTCTCTTGGCAACCGATACCGAAACACTCGGTGACAATCTTTATCTCACGATCCTTCAAAGTGTTCTGAAGAACGGCACGGAGATCGTCTGACATTGACTCGAAATCAACGCCACGGTCGGTACGAGAGTCGTCACCTGAAGACAGCATATCACTCATTGAGTTATCATCGTCATCGCTAAATGGAGCGTCGATACTCATGTGATGGTTGTCTGCACTCTGACTCTGACGGATGCGAGCCTCATCGATACCAGTCAACTCTGCCAACTCATGGATAGAAGGACGACGGTTGTGTTGCTGCACAAACTCGTTCGTTACCTGATTAATCTTTGAGATAGCACCCACCTGATTCAGCGGAAGACGCACGATACGGCTCTGCTCAGCGATAGCCTGCAGAATACTCTGACGAATCCACCAAACAGCGTATGAGATAAACTTAAAACCACGAGTCTCATCGAACTTCTCTGCTGCCTTTACCAAACCAATGTTTCCCTCGTCGATAAGGTCGGTGAGAGAGAGTCCTTGGTGCTGATACTGTTTAGCTACAGAAACGACGAAACGGAGGTTAGCCTTAATCAGTTTCTCCTTCGCACGCTCGCCCTTGCGACCGCCCTTGTGGATTTCCTGTGCCAGCTCAATCTCTTCGTCAACGGTAATCATCGGTTCACGACCAATCTCAACGAGATACTTATCCAGTGCCTCACTTGATCGGTTGGTGATACTTTTTGAAATCTTAAGTTGTCTCATGAATTGTTTACTATTTCCTCCTAAAAATATAGCTAATTTCCGTTATCCAAAATTGATACGGCGTGCAAAGGTACATATAAATATGTGAATAACCAAATCCGAACACCTTTGGTTGTGTATTTTTATGTTTTTTTATACGATTACACGTCACAATAGCCTGTTATTGTAGACAAAATCAATGTGTAATGTGCTAATTCCGTCCGCCTGTAAGTCAATAAGCAGTGCCTTGTAATGAATTATGACATAAAAGAAAGACTCTTTTTTTCTCTCTTTAATTGATGTGCGGACGCCCCGCACATATAGTGTTTATACTTCGCACCACTGGTATTAACCATGAATAGGAAATAAATATAGGTGCGTGGTCTGTTTTGTCAATACTTGTCAATAAGATTCATAAGCACACAAACAGAAAAAGAGGCGACTTTTTAGCGTGAGAGAAGGAAATAAGAAGAGGCTTTCAAAATATGACGTAATAAACCAAACTTCTTACAGAATAAGGCACACGGAGAAACGGAGGAAACGGAGATAAACGCAATAGCACGGAGGTGCTAATGGCACACAGAGCGACGGAGACATAGCGTACAAATTCTTGATAACTCTGGGCACAAATGCTTTGGGCATACCTCCCCAAAAAAACTTGCAAACAAGCTCTGTTGCTCCCTGCACCGACGGTGCCTCCGCGACTCCTATCGCTTTGTGTCTAACAATCCTCCGTTCCCTCCGCCCCTCCGTGTGACATTATTTCAAAGTTCAAAACTTAGGCGACTGACTTATCACTCCAAATTTCTGAAGATGCTTATTTCCAACTCTTTTCTACCAATTTAGTAACAGATTTGATGGTCATTTCCATTCCCATCATCTTTGTTTTCACGTCCGTACTGTATTCCGTAGCCCAACCACTGTTGAGGAGTTTGGTAGTAGAAGTACCGTCGACATCCATTTTTGCCATACCCATCTGCTTCATTCTTTCCCAGTTAGCATCGAGCTTTGAAACCATACCTTCGTCAGCACCCGTCTGCTTCATCTTGTCTATAAAGAAGGCTTTGACATCGTCTTCGGTCATATTGCCCTTAATCTTACCAATGATATTGAGTGCGTTTGGTTCCTTGTTTACCTCGTAGGTTACAGAGGTTTTAATGCCTTGCATATTCATTTCTCCTTTGTCACCCGTCTTGAGTGTCTTACCAAAAAGAATAAAGAAAGTATTGTTTTCAACAGACTTGATGAAAGCTTCTTTGGTGAGTTGGTTGTTGACAGACATAGCCATCTTATACTTAGGCAGCGCCT
The DNA here is from genome assembly GCF_000144405.1 of Prevotella melaninogenica ATCC 25845. Classification (NCBI taxonomy): domain Bacteria; kingdom Pseudomonadati; phylum Bacteroidota; class Bacteroidia; order Bacteroidales; family Prevotellaceae; genus Prevotella; species Prevotella melaninogenica. The sequence goes on along the minus strand of NC_014371.1, from coordinate 1,288,368 downwards.
TCTCCATTTCAGGTTTGGCTTTATAGAGCGAGTCAATAAGTACCATTGCTAATTTGCTGGCCTTTGTTTGGACTTCACTATAATTCAAGATGTCCTTCACCTTTCCGTTAGCATCTGTCTTTAGGAGCAATGGAATATTACCGAGGTATTGGTCCATCATGTTTATCATCTGCTGTGCAACCTCCTTATTGCCTTCCATCTTCACATTGGTTGTCGTCATTTCGATGACATAACCATCTGTAGTAGCATCTTTTACAGTAATCTTAGTTTTGCTGTTTGTCTTTATGCTTTCAGAGTTTCCAGCCATCGGAACACTGAGTTTAATATCAGCTACGCTCTCATAGGTAGCTTGGTCGCCTTTTTGGAAGTTAGCCTTGATTAAGGTCTGGGCGTTCAACGCTGTTACAGCGAGGAGTAAAACGAAAGTAAAAAGTGATTTTTTCATAAGGCAAATGTTATTTAATTAGGATTTTAGACTTTAGAATAAAAAGATTAACGGCTCCAGAATTTATAAGCATTCGTTGTTAGTCCTGCCTTTATAAATATCCTGAAGCCGTTAAATCTATGCGTATTATTGACGATTAGTATGATCTTGCGATGATGACACGATACTTAGCAGGCTTGCCGCTTACCATGTCGACGCCCGGTGTCTGCTCGAACATATAAGGGACACAACGGATAGTTGCCTGCGTGTCTTCCTTAATCTTCGCCTCAGTCTCCTCAGTACCATCCCAGTGGCAGAGGAAGAAACCGCCGTCCTTCACCTTCTCCTTGAACTCCTCATAGTTCTCACACTCGTAGATGTGAGCATCACGGAAGTCCTTAGCCTTCTTGAAGATGTTGTCCTGAATCTCGTCGAGGAGGTTCTTGATACGCTCAACAATGCCGTCAAAGCTTACGCTCTCCTTCTCTAATGTGTCGCGACGCATCACCTCGATAGTGTTGTTCTCCAAGTCACGACCACCCATTGCGAGGCGTACTGGCACACCCTTCAACTCGTAGTCAGCAAACTTAAAGCCCGGACGCTTGTTGTCGGCATCGTCATACTTAACGGTGATACCCAACGCGCGGAGCTGATCGATCACTGGCTGCAACTTGTCGGTGAGCGCCTTCAACTGCTCCTCACCCTTGAAGATTGGTACAATAACCACCTGAATAGGTGCAATCTTTGGAGGAAGAACGAGACCGTTATCGTCAGAGTGGGTCATGATGAGCGCACCAATCAATCGGGTACTAACACCCCATGAGGTAGCCCATACATACTCTGGCTTGTTCTCCTTATTAAGGAAGGTGACGTCGAATGACTTAGCGAAGTTCTGACCCAAGAAGTGAGAAGTACCACTCTGGAGAGCCTTACCGTCCTGCATCATTGCCTCAATCGTATAGGTATCCAACGCACCAGCGAAACGCTCAGTCTCACTCTTCACACCCTGTACGACAGGGACAGCAAGCCACTTCTCAGCGAAGTCAGCATAGACACGCAACATGGTCTGTGCCTCCTTCTCAGCCTCCTCACGTGTAGCGTGAGCCGTGTGACCCTCCTGCCAGAGGAACTCAGATGTGCGGAGGAAAGGACGCGTACGCATCTCCCAACGCATAACATTACACCACTGGTTGCACATCAATGGCAGATCGCGCCAAGAGTGAATCCAGTTTTTATAGGTATTCCAAATGATTGTCTCACTGGTAGGACGGATAATCAGCTCTTCCTCCAACTTTGCGTTAGGGTCAACCTGCACTGCATTGCCATCCTCTGTAGCCTTCAGACGATAGTGAGTAACCACGGCACACTCCTTGGCAAATCCCTTTACGTGCTCAGCCTCACGAGAGAGGAAGCTCTTAGGAATCAGCATTGGGAAGTAAGCATTCTGTACACCTGTCTCCTTAAACATCTTGTCAAGCTGTGCCTGAATCTTCTCCCAGATAGCATAGCCGTATGGCTTGATAACCATACAACCACGTACGGCAGACTGCTCAATCAAGTCTGCCTTTATTACCAAGTCATTGTACCATTGAGAGTAGTTGTCTGCTCTCTTGGTCATCTCTTTTAGTTCTTTTGCCATAAATATATTATTCTATTTTTTATTTTGCACCTTTAGGGGATTTCCCATGCTATTATAGGCATTTCCCTTTTGCGAGTATGCCCTGAAACACTAACTTTGCACACAGATACGGCTGAGAATGTCAAGAACAAAGGGAACCCCGTTCCCACTTGCTGATACCAGCCTATCCTTTGCAAAAATAATGCAAATGAGTGCAAACGAAACTTGCTTCACTTTGCCGAGTTAGCTTTATTTTTTGCAAAAATACAAAAAAATGTTGGCAATGCGTGCCCAATGGCATATATTTGTTTAACTTTGCACGAATTAAAATGAATTAAGGTGCGGCTAAAAAGCCAAACCGAAAGGTAAAAGATATTAATCAATAAATACGTTTGATTATGAAGAATATGAAAATGATGGCAGCAGGAATGTGTCTCCTCACTGTCGTAAGTTGTCAGACAAAGCAAGGTACAGGTGCATTAATCGGAGGTGGCGGTGGTGCAGCATTAGGCGGTATCGTCGGTCAGATTATAGGTCGTAATGGTAAGAGTACAGCTATTGGTGCAGCTATCGGTGGTGCAATAGGTGCTGGTGCAGGTGCCCTCATCGGTCGTCACATGGACAAGGTAGCACGCGAGGCAGCACAGCAGTTGCCAAATGCACGTGTCGACAAGGTGACAGATGCTAATGGTTTAGACTGTGTGAAGGTTACCTTCGACTCTGGTATCCTCTTCCCATTGAACGGTTCAAACCTCAGCGCATCAGCTAAGAACGACCTCACAAAGTTCGCTTCTTTGATGCAGCGCAACTCTAACTGTGACGTTGCTATCCAGGGTTACACTGATGCTTCTGGTAACGACAACATCAACCTCCCATTGTCACAGCGTCGTGCTGATGCGGTATCATCTTACCTCAAGGGTCGTGGTGTAAGCAGCCGTCAGATTCGTTCAGTACAGGGCTTCGGTAGTGCCAACCCTATCGAGAACAAGACAGTTAGTCAGGCTAACCGCCGTGTAGAGGTTTACCTCTATGCATCATCTGAGATGGTTCGTCAGGCAAACAACGGTTCATTGTAATCCATTTGAAACATTGGGACTTGCGTCTCGTAAGTCCCAACAAACTTTGCAAAATATATACTCAAGAAAGGATATTGCTTCGGCAGTATCCTTTTTTTGTGTTGACGAGTTAACGAGTGGACAAGTTAACGAGTTAATAGCGATAGGGGGGACTGAGACAGAGTATTAGAAGACAAAGTAACAGAAGAACGTTGTTTGACCTTTGAACTTTGAACTTTGATTTTTTGAGATTTACCTTTTGAAATATTATTACATCCTGTCCAGAAAAAGTGAGGAAAAGAGCTAAAAACAAGTATTTTTAGTACCGTTATAAGTACCTTGTTATCAAGTGGATGCAGGAGAATATTTTAAAAGGTGCTTAGTAACGTTTCAAAAGGGCGTTAGTAAGGGGACTAAAGAGCATCTTTAGCAAGCCAAAAGGGCGTTAATTGCAAGCCGTTTTATGGTCTTTACAAAATCAGCATGTGAAAAATTCTAACAAAAAAAGGGGGACTTCATAAGATTAGAATGATTAAGGTTTGCCTTTTACGTTTAGGACTTTAAGAAATGGCACGCAGAGGCACGGAGTGAATAGAGGATTTAATATACAACTCTTCCAAATCAACAAAGGCACCGTCGCTCTTTGTACCGTCGGCACCTCCGTGATATTGCCTTTACCTCCGTCCCCTACGTAACTCCGTGTCCCTTATTATATAAGATTTTTAGTTTATATTTCGGAAAATCCTATAACAGTTTGAATCTCATAGAAAAAGCAATATGGCGTGGGCGTAGATAACTCGTATTGGTAAACATATCCAAACCATTGTAGGTTACACGAGTGAATACCGAACGGTTAAAAAGGTTTACGGCATCCAGTTCATAATCAATATGCTTAGTTTTGTATTTTACTTTAGCATCGCCAAACCAACAATGTCTATCCTTAGCTGTAATGTTATTATAATTATCCTCTACGGCAAAATTCAAAATCAAACGTGACGTAGGATAGATGTTCATATCAAGACGAATAGTAGAGTTGTTTACTTTTTGAGCCTCATCGGCACTTGACACATAGCTGCGGCTTTGTCCGAATGCATATGCAGTGGCAATGTTCAACCAAGCTACTGGTGTGAATACTAAATAGGTAGAAGTACTCCAATAACGAGAACGCACATCTGTAGGCATATTCTGAATTAACGTACGTGTATTTGTCAATCCATAACTTCCCACTAATTTTAGGGTTGTACGCCAAAAATTAAAGCCTTTGCTTGCTTCGGCATTAACACCTAATTGGTCTTCATTATGAGAAAATGGCGTAAGCCGGCTTAAAGTTTGTATGCCATCATATTCAATACTTGTTACATCATTACTGTGCGTATGAAGCCATGAAACATTTGTATTTATGAAAAACTGACGATAAGTATTCTTGTGGTAAAGGGCAAAGGTACTATACAGTGTTTTGCTTCTACTTGCTTCCTCTACTATTCTACGTTGAAACATACGATAGTTATACATTATCATTCCCTTACCAGCCTGTGCTTCATTATCAATTATATGATAGTAACTGCTGTTGAGAACAAACCATGTATTTTGTGATGGGATAAATCTCACTTCTATTTTAGGACTGACGAAGGGATGCGTCCATGTTCGATTGGTTTGTAATAATCTGTCGTTCAAATTCTGTAAATTCAAAGCAACTGGTAAGTTCAAAGAGAAAAACCATTTCTCCAAATCAATCTGAGTATACTGTTCAACGCCCACTTCATATTTGTTAAACCTATATGAATTTGAAGGATTAGGATTTTCAAATCCTTTCAATTCAGATTCAACCTGTTGAAGATTGATATTAGTATAGAAATTGTAGTCTAATTTAAAAACACCCCATTTCCAACCAAGTCCTGTGAATGCCTTCATGTTGAAGTTCTTCAAAGTATAATCTTGTACAAGAGAGTCGGCAAGACTTCTATTTATAAAAGAAGTGGGGGTTATAGATAGCATATAAGGCTTCTGAGTATAGCCTGCAGCTAAATGAAAAGTATATGACTTTTTTCCTGTGTTATGTAAAAAATGAAATGTATTTTCGATGGTGAATGAGGGACTTTTTAAGTGCTGATAAATGCCTAAAGGTGTCCCTCTCCCGCTTTCCATAGTTCCACTTCCATCCTTACTATTCCAGTCTACATTAAGATTTAACTTATCCAACAAGTAATTCTTCGTTTTGTTTGCCTGATACCTTGCGGAAGCAGATAGGTGGTGTATATGGCTGATTGCCTCTGCTGACTCACGAATCGACATTCTTTGCGTAGGATTCATGTAATAATCACTCACACTCTCACCCCATTCACGGATGCGATCTTCATGATAGACAGCATTAAGAGTAATGTCAGTCAGACTATCCAACTTCCATATCTGATTGGTTGAAAACACATGAGTATGGTTTTGTAAATATCTATTTTGTTGAATGCCCGGAGATGCCATCATCTTTAGCGATAGAGGAATACTTCCGTAAAACAATTCGTGACCATTCTTCTCTTGGAATTCCTTTGCAACATCATTTCCGATATTATTTCCCTTGTAAAGGGTTATATTCTGCTGCTTCTTGCCAAAGTACATTCCCACAAGCTCACCCTGCCATAAGAAGCGGTCACCTCTACCAGCTTCTTCACCTCCTGCCCCTACCATTGCTGTCAGCGCAAAAGTTCCTTTAGCATCTTTACGAAGTTTAATATTAATAGCGACATCACTGCTCGGAACTAAGTCCTTCATAGATCGTACGGGCTGATGGTTTTGCATTATCTGTACAGTTGCCACATCCTGTGCCGAAATATTAGAGGTAGCAATGTTATAACGGCTTTGAAGCAAGTCCATATTCTCTACATAGAATTCTTTGATTTTCTTGCCATTATAGGAAATACTGCCATCCTCAGAAACTCCAATACCAGGCATCTTCTTTAGAACATCGACAATAACGCGGTCGTTATTATCACGATAGGCAGCTACATTATAATTCAAGGTGTCGCCTGCTTGACGAATCTTTTCAGCTTTAACGACAACCTCCTTCAGCCTTAATGCTTTTGAGTCTACAGTAAAATCAACTACTTGCGACTTATTAGCTATTACACGAGTCACATTGCCAATATTCATACCCGACACTGTCAATACAAGTGAATCAGCTTCGCCTGTATACTCCAGTTTATAGAGACCCTTGGCATCTACGTCGGCATAGCTTTCTGTGGTTCCAGAACTCTTCGTTGATAGCATCACAAATGATTCTACCGTTTTCCCTTTACTATCTTGTACATGCCCCGTAATAACTGTCTGTGCAGAAGATATACTCGAGATGAATATAAATAAAAAGAAAGTAAATAGCTGTTTCATTCTAATTCCAGTTGATTATAAGGATAACGTTTTGTAATAGGCTGACCTTGTGCATTAAATCTACCAAACAGTTCATTAAACTTCACGTTATAATCACGTTGCATTTTCCAAACATTTGCACGAGTAGTATCTTTGAATTTCTTTTCATCCAATTGCAAAATAGGAAATTCTCCATTTTCCACACCAACTGCCTCCCATGTGTAGAGATTTTTTGTATCATACACTTTCATAATAAGACCGGGTAATCCTCCAAACTTCCATGGACCAGACCTCAAGGGTATTTGTTGTGTAAACCAAGCTACATAGTCGCGACCTCGCCAATGACATGTGGCACTCTGGCATTCATATCCGCAAATATTTTTCTTATCCTTCCCAAGTGTCCATTTCATAGATGGGTAGGATTCCTTATATCTCCATTGCTGTGATTCTACCAAAGGCATTACAGCCCACTCTGTTAACTCATTGCCATGAACGAAGATTTGAGAATACTGGTATTCTGTCCAATAATCCTTCATCCTGCCTCTCAGATTTAGCTCACTGGGATAAAAGCCTGCATCAGCATGCTCTTTCATCCAGTTTAATAAAGCTTTATTACTTTCAGAAAGGAAATAACTTGAATATTGAGTCAGTTTGCCATCTGTAAGAAGTTGTCCACAGTCAATCCACGTATCCATATCATTCAAATCTTGTGCTTGAAAAGCATACCTGATACGGATTTTACTCGTCCCAACTTTTTTCATATTCCTTATTCCATATTCGAAGGGTGAAGGAAGTGTTGCCTTACCTTGTTTTTGCTGGGCAGATATATTACCACAAAATGGTAGGAGTAATATTAAGAGTAATAGTTTGTGATAGGTTTTCATATTTTATTCTCAATTTTTGATTCGTATTGTTCACAAGAGGTATGGGGTAATAGAGATTCCTCTAAATTATCTTTTAGGTAAAGAAATAACGCTTGCTTGTAGGTTGTAAATCCAGAAGATTCTTTCTAAGATATATCAAGAAGTAGAGCATTTTAGCCATATCCTACGTTTTTGTCTGATCATACTCTGCCCAATAATGATTAGAGTTCTTGGATGAAAAGAACCAAATGGATTTTACAGGCATAAACCGAACTTTTCTATCAGTTTGCCTGCAAGTATATTCTCTACAAGAGATGTGTTTCATAATTTAAAACTTGTCTATCAATCGTATTCTTTATATTAACACGCTGCGAATATACAAATATAAATTGTTTAAAACAAGAATTTTTCTTATTTTCTTTAGAATTTGTTTTTTTTATTAGCATTTTCACTATATTTGTAGTACTATTTACTAACTATACAATATTGATATGTACAAAAGATTATTTCATTAAAAGGATTTAGAGATTACTCCAAACGAGAATGTTATCGAACATTACCATAACTTCCAGTGTCTTTTGCAGTATATAAGAAATACAATTGTCTTCTTATGTTGGATAATGCCCATGTTGAAGTTATGAGAAACGGCAAAGGAACAGCTGAATATTATAAATGCTTGGGTAAGGTGGCTATAATATAGGTTGCTTCTTATCAGTCATTTTCCATTTATGGACAGAGATAATAAAAATATATACGAAATCGCAAAAGAATTACAGAAAAGATGTATCTTTGTAAGCGGTATCACATACCCTGCAGTAAGAACCAAGGAAACACGACTTAGAGTCAGTGTATTGCTTCCCACGAGATTGAATAGTTAGAGTAATTAGTGACCGCTCTTTTGGAAATCAGAAAATCAACACCTTATTTAGATGGCAGAAGAAGAAAATAAACCCAAAAGATACAGAAGGACAAACGTCAACATACAGGCTGACATTGTCAAGGCAGCAGAAAGTCTTATCAAGAAAAAAGGCTTTGCATCAATGTTGGTGACAGAACTCATTAAAAAAGCCAAAATAGAACCGCTTGTTTTCTATAACAGATATGATAATCTTAGCGAATTTTATGATGAATTCGTTAAGAGATACGACTATTGGTTTAAGGATGTCCTGACTGATATTCCATTTCCTACTGATTCCGAATTAGGTTATATCGACATCTTCAAGGATGTGCATAAGTCACTTCAAGACAAATCCGTAATGCTGGAATTACTGCGTTGGGAAATAGCAGAAGGAAATGAAACTACGGTTCGTACAGCTATGCTTAGGGAAATGCACACATTACCTCTTGTCAATACTTACAAAGGGAAATTTAAGGATATAGATATATCTGCTATATCTGCATTGATTATTGGGGGAATATATTACCTTAATCTCCACCGTGATAGATCGAAATTTGCCGATATTGATTTGAAGACCGAGCAAGGCAGGAAACGTATTGAAAAAGCTTTGGAGGAACTTGGACACATGATATTCCACTACCATGAAGCAAATGATTATAAACAAGTTGTGGCTAAAAGAATGAAAGAAAATGGCATCAACGATGAAATCATAAAAAAGTGTTTGGATTAAACGAATTATTATACTTTGAACTTTAACGTATAAGACTACGAATTAGTATACATTGAGGTTTGAACTTTGAACTTTATGATATGAACCTTTAATGACTACGAATTACGCTAATTACGCTAATGCTTATTGTAATGTAATTCGTGTCATTCGCGCAATTCGTAGTTTCAAATCATAAAGTTCAATGTTCAAACCTCAAAGTTCAAAGGATAAAAAAAGTTCAAAACTCAAAGTTCAAAGTTCAAAGTTCGGAAGGGTCTTATACTTTTCATTTTTTCTTAGGAATAATATTGAAGTGATAGACGGCATGTAGCATCACGTAGCGGGGAATAACATTACTGTAAGTTTCTGTGATTCCTTGTGCATTCATCGTCCGTGTGACATTATTCAGCTGACCAAGAATGTCGAAGCCATCAAGCAATAAGGTAAGCTGTCCTTTGAAGAATGAGCGTGACAGACGGGCGTTCCACACCAAATCATCGCTATTCATCGACTTATCTAAATAACCTCGGCGACTATACATTGTCAGGTCTGTCCCAAGTCGGAAATCCCATGGCAACTGTAATTGTGCTGTTAAGCCGTAATTGAAATCACTCACATTAAATGCCTCAAAGTCTTCACGAGTACCATCGACATGTGCCCAGTTTCCTTTACTAATGAAACCAATGGAAGATTGCCCAAGCCTATAGTTCAACTGTAAATCACCAACGTAGTTTAACGATTCTACTATGCTCCTATTAGATGCAGACGTGCCTGCCAAACCAATAAGGTCGACACTCTTCTCATATCTTAATCCAGCCATAGCTTTAAAATCCAACTTGCGATTTTTGGTCAATGGTCCAGCACCACCTAAAGCAAGCTGACCTCGCCAATTACCATTCACATTGTCTGGTCTGAATGTTCGCTGTCCTGTAGCCTTGTCGTAGGTATAGCCCATAGCAATAGCGTTAACAGTGGGGATATATTGAGCCTCTATTAACCACATCAGCCCTTTTTTCGGATATATACGTAGGAAGTGTGATATAAGTTCGTGCTTATAGGATGGTTTCAAGTTGGTATTACCCATTGTTACGTTTAATGGATCAGTGGTATTGAGGATGTTTACAAACAGGTTCATGTCTGGAGCTTGCCCGTTCACATGATATTGAAACATGAATTCATATTTGTGATCAGTACTACGCCATCTGATGAACGTACTATTCATATTGTAAAGTATAGAACGTTTCGTAAAAGTCGTATCTACATTTCCACTATGATAATGCATCGTCCGTGAAAGCAGCGATAAATTAGGTACAAGCTGTGCCCACCACTCCGACTTCGTCGTTTTCTTATTCCATACAAGAAAGGCACCGAGGGTATGGGTATTATCCGTCTGCCTGCTGTCATAACTATTATGAATATCCATTACTCTGTTATAAGCATCCACAGAAGGGAGTATTCCAAGCTCGTGCTCTGAATTAATTCCCCAATCTGCTAACTGGTCAAGACGATAGAGTGAAGAATATCGGTTTGAGGTAGTCCGATTGTATTTATAACTAAAGTCGAAGAACAAGCCACGCTTTACTAAATAGCTGTAAGTCACTTTACCTGTCATGCTGTAGCCGTGGTCAGGACGGTTGTTGAAATATCGATTGCGGAAGTCTGTATTACTTTGCAGACCATTGGTATAATAATCAATGCGGTTACGGTCAAAGCTATTCTCATTAGCATGCCTCAAAGAAGCGTCAGCATAAAGGGTGATATGGTCGGGAGAATGCTTGAACTTAATTAACGACTCCATCGAAACCGAACCTTCTAAAGAATGTCCAATTGATAATCCATTGCGAAGATTTCTGTTAATGGCTGTGCGAATCAACTCCCTGCCTATCACTGGTGTGTACAAACTATCCAACTGCGCCTTTGAGAAAGACGTAAAACTACGATTAAGCGTCAGCGAAGAATATCCGCTTTTATTGTTATAATATTGGTAGTTAAAACGTGGCTTGATATTCAAGTTGGCATTCTTAAACTCAAAATAAAACTGATGATCGGTGGAGAGAGAAAAATTGTGATTTCTATTATTAGCTACCATACGGTCGTATGTATCTCCGTTAGCAAGGAAATTTGTACGATTAGTGTTATTTACTATCGTGTTATCAGCATGCCTAACCTGTGCATTTCCACTAAGTTTATACTTACCACTGCGTGCATCTATATTATAGTCAAGACCTCCTAACTGTTGCTGTGTCAACCCACCAAAAAGATCAGAAGGCGACCAATTGTCATTCTCACCGGGCTTACGATCGTCGTTTAGATTGTTCATATTTCCATAGACAGCCAAACGGGAGTGATCAGTAAACCGCATAGCAAACAGACGAGCCAAGTAGCGTTCCTTTGTCCCTCCACCAGTTTCCACATTACCTACCCATCCAATGTTGTATTGCTTTTTCAGTTGAACATCCATCACGTATTTCTTGTCTCCTGCCACCTCTTGCCCGAGAAAAAGACTATTTTCACCAAGACGGTCATACACCTTTACTTGGTTTACCATATAAGTAGGTAGATTCTCTAACATAACAGTATTATCTCCACGGAAAAAATCTTTTCCATTGAGAAGTAAACTCTCAACAAACTTTCCATTAACATATATGCGTCCATCCTTGCTTAGTTCAGCACCGGGCAACTGACGAATAAGGGCATCGAGCATAGAGCCTTCACCTAACTGGAATGCGTCGGCATTATAAACAATCGTGTCGCCTTTATGATAGAACTTCACCTTTGTAGCCTTAACAACCACCTCCTTTAAGTCTACTGTTTTCGGTCGTTTCAGAAAGATGGTACCAACTTCTCTGCTTACCTCTCGCTTATAAAAGTGATGCAGTGGTAAGGTTACGTAGGTAGGTATAAAACCATCTTCGGTAACGCGAAGGATATAATCACCCTCCTTACGTGGAATCGTTATCCTATATTCAGATGTTTTCCAGCTCTGTTCGCCATTCTGATATTCTTCAAGAGCCTTCGTTGAAGCAACGATTGAGCTGTCATTAGCATTTAGCACTTCAACTAAGCAGCCAGGGACATCTACATGAGTAACAAAGTCTTGCACTCTACCTTCAATGGTAATAGTATTGTCTGAGGTTTGTGCTGATATGCAGACGGTAAGGCATAACAAAATTAAAGCTGTACAAAAGGTTTTCATATTTTATTCTCAATGTTTGATTCGTATTGTTCACAAGAGGTATGGTGTAATAGAGATTCCTCTAAATTATCTTTTAGGTAAAGAAATAACGCTTGCTTGTAGGTTGTAAATCCAGAAGATTCCTTCTAAGATATATCAAGAAGATAGAGCATTTTAGCCATATCCTACGTTTTTGTCTGATCATACTCTGTCCAATAATGATTAGAGTTCTTGGATGAAAAGAACCGAATGGATTTTACAGGCATAAACCGAACTTTTCTATCAGTTTGCCTGCAATTATATTCTCTACAAGAGGTGTATTTCATAATTTAAAACTTGTCTATCAATCGTATTCTTTATATTAACACGCTGCGAATATACAAAATGTTTTTTTTTAAACAAGAAAAATCGTTATTTTTTTTCATTGTCGCTATATCCGCATTGTTTCGTAGTCATTAAAGGTACATATCATAAAGTTAACTACGAATTACGCGAATGACACGAATTTTTATACTTTGAACTTTGAGGTTTGAACATTGAACTTTATGATATGTACCTTTAATGACTACTAATTACGCAAATGACACGAATTATTATACTTTGAACTTTGAGGTTTGAACATTGAACTTTATGATATGTACCTTTAAAGACTACTAATTATGCGAATGACACGAATTATTTAGCAATAAGGATTAGCGTAATTAGAGAAATTCGTAGTCACCGAAAGTTCCAAGTTCAATGTTCAAACATCAATGTTTCAAGTTCATATCATAAAGTTCAATGTTCAAACCTCAAAGTTCAAAGGTAAAAGAGTTCAAAGGTAAAAGGGCATCTTTAGCAAGCCAAAAGGGCGTTAATTCACATGGAATTAACGCCCTTTTAAATCTCTAACACTGCTTTTTTCTCTTTATCCCAAGCAACTTGTTAACTTGTCTACTTTTTAACTTGTCAACTCGTTCACCATGTTACTTTGTCTTATTACTCAAGCAACTTGTTTACTCGTCCACTCGTTAACTTGTCTACTTTTCCGGATAAACGAGATTAGCATCGGTGATATTGTCCAGCACCTCGGTGAGGAACTTACGTGACTCCCACTTTGCCATAGGCAGGTCGTGGAGCAGGTAGTTACCACAGTCGCGTGGAGCAGCACCGGGGATTTCACCCTCGAAGTCGGCAACGAATTGGAAGGTGCGGCGCATGAGGTCGACAATCTCTTTCGACTCAAGGTCGCCACGAAGGATGAGGTAGTTACCAGTCAGACAGCCCATTGGACCCCAATAGATAACACGGTCTTTCCACTCGTCGTCATTACGGAGGAAGGTGGCAGCCAAGTGTTCAATAGCGTGGATAGCACCGACGTGCAACACTGGCTCACGATTTGGTTCTTTCATACGGATGTCGAAGGTGGTAACGGTCTCGCCACCCACTTCGTCCTTACGACTCACATAAATGCCACGCAGCAAACGCTCGTGGTCAATGGTAAAAGAAGGAATCTTGTTTAATTCAGAATTCATAATTCACAATTCATAATTATGATTACCGATGTAATCTATGTTTTTAACTCATTATTCTCACTTAAAACAGAAATCATATTTAATCCTTTATTAATTCAAAATTCATAATTCATGTTTAATTCACAATTCAGAATTCATAATTCATAATTATGATTACTACTTTAATTCAGAATTCATAATTCACAATTCATAATTATGATTACCGATGTTAGCTTCAGTTTTATCCATAACCTTTAAGCTTTTGTTAGCTAAAAAGAAATCTGTATATCTTTAGTTCCGTGATAGAATCAAGCGGATAAGTAAACAAATTACTTATTCTATAAACTCTGCCTACCTCGGTAATCATAATTATGAATTGTGAATTATGAATTATGAATTGCCTCTATAAAGTGCCTTGTCACCTCAAAGCTGCCGTTGGCGATGCGCTCCCAGAAGTCGTAGTACTGGCTGGCTTTATTGTCTTTGAGCGGAACATCGCTGATGACACGGAAGGAGACGAAGGGGGTTTGATAGATGTGGCAGACCTGCGCAATAGAACAACTCTCCATGTCTACGGCTGTTGCTTCTGGGAAGTGGTCCATAATCTGTTGCATCTTCTCACGTGAGTTAACAAACCACTCGCCACTGACGGTCAGTCCTGCCTTGACATGCAGGTCCTTACAATCAGGTAGGTTGTTCAACGACAGCGCCTTTTCAATCAACTCCGTAGGAGCCTTGAAGCGAGCAGGCATACCGATAATCTGACCGTAAGCTACCTCATCGCCACAGTAGGCATCGTGGTAAGCACACTCCGTTGCCACCACCACATCAGTAACCTCCAATGAAGTGTCGGCTCCACCCGCACAACCACTTGAGATAACAAGGTCAGGGTGGTAATGATTAATCATCTCTACAGCACCGATGGCAGAGTTTACCTTACCGATACCACACTGCTGCAGAATGATTTCCTTATCTCCCAACCGTCCCGTAACGAAGTCTTTATGATTAAAATGTTTCGTCTCGGTGTTGGAAAGAATTGCTTTAAGTTGCGCGAACTCTTTGTCCATCGCAACGATGATTCCTATTTTCATACTGCAAAGGTACGAAAAAGTTACAAGTTGGATATTGTAAGTTCTTAGTTTTTTGTAACTTTGCAGAGATTAATCATTTGTCCGACATAAGCAAAATTAAATAAAAATGAAAACTTGGAAAAGATTTCTACCCGATGTACTGGTAGTCGTGTTGTTTGCGGTCATCTCGTTCGCTTACTTCTTCGTACCGGTCACTCAGGGTAAGATTCTCTATCGCCACGATGCCTCAGCAGGTGTCGGTTCGGCACAGGAAATGACAGAGTATCAGAACCGTACTGGTGAGGCAACACGCTGGACAAACGCTATCTTCGGTGGTATGCCTACCTATCAGATGTCACCATCGTATCAGTCAACAGACGGACTGTCGCAGGTGATGAACGCTTACCACCTTTGGTTGCCCGACAATGTATGGTTTCTTTTTGTCTATCTCTTAGGCTTTTATATTCTGTTGCGAGCCTTTGACTTCCGACAGTCGTTGGCGGCATTGGGTAGTATCATGTGGGCTTTCTCGTCCTATTTCCTCATCATCATTGCTGCCGGTCACCTCTGGAAGGTAATGGCATTGGCTTATCTTCCACCAATGATTGCCGGTATTGTCTTGGCTTATCGAGGACGTTACTTGTCGGGATTCATCGTGACGGCTATCTTCACCGCCTTTGAGGTGAAAGCCAACCACGTGCAGATGACATATTACTATCTCTTTATCGTCCTCTTTATGGTCATTGGCTATCTCGTTCAAGCCGTTCGCCAGAAGCAACTCGTGGGTTTCCTCAAGGCTTCGGGCGTATTGGCTGTAGCGGCATTGATTGGTATATTAATCAATCTCTCAAGCCTTTACCACACATGGGAGTATCAGAAAGAGAGTATGCGTGGCAAAAGTGAGTTGCTGAAGGCTGATGGCGCGAACCAGACAAGCTCTGGTCTTGATCGCGACTATATCACGCAGTGGAGTTATGGTATTGATGAGACAATGACCTTACTCGTACCTGATGCAAAGGGTGGTGCGAGTGTTCCATTGAGCCAAAGCAGTACGGCTATGTCGAAGGTTGACCCACAGATACAGTCAATGATTCCACAGCTCTATGACGCTTTCCCACAGTATTTCGGTACACAGCCGGGTACGAGCGGACCAGTTTACGTGGGTGCCTTCGTGCTTTTCCTCTTCATCTTAGGACTTTTCTTGGTGAAGGGTACGATGAAGTGGGCACTCTTAGCAGCTACAATCCTCTCCGTTCTTCTCTCATGGGGTCATAACTTCATGGGCTTTACCAACTTCTTCCTCGATTACATCCCGATGTATGCGAAGTTCCGAACGGTGGCAAGTATCCTTGTTATCGCTGAGTTCACCATCCCGCTCTTGGCAGCACTGACCTTAAAACGCCTTGTTGACGAGCCTGAACTCTTAGGACAGAAGATGAAGTATGCTTATATCAGCCTTGGTTTGACAGCGGGTGTAGCCCTTTTAGTGGCTGTATTCCCAGACATGATGGGTCCGTTTGTCAGCGATCAGGAACGCCAGATGATTAATAGTATTCAGGGCATGGACAGCAATACAGCAGGAACAATCCTCGCGAATGTCTCTGCGATGCGTGCTGCAATGGTCAGCTCTGATGCTTGGCGTTCGGTTATCGTTATCCTTATCGGCTTTGCGCTGCTCTTCGCTTATAAGATGAAGAAGTTGCGTGCCGACTATATGGTGGCTGGTCTTTTGGTGCTTTGCCTCGTTGATATGTGGCAGGTGGACAAGCGTTACCTCAATGACGAGATGTTCGTACCAAAGAGTGAGCGCGATATGCCACAGCAACCAACAGCAGCCGACCTTGAGATTAATAAGGACAAGAGCCTCGACTATCGTGTGCTGAACTTTGCTTCAAATACATTCAACGAGAACGAGACTTCTTACTTCCATAAGAGTATCGGTGGTTATCACCCTGCTAAGCTCCGTCGTTATCAGGAGATGATTGATGCTTACATCGCTCCAGAGATGCAGAAGACGATGCAGGCGATTGCTGCTGCAGGTGGTAACATGCAGGCGGTTGATGGCGTGAAGACCTTCCCTGTATTGAATATGCTGAACACGAAGTACTTTATCCTTCCACTGCAGGGTGGCACAACGGCACCAATACAGAACCCATATGCACAGGGCAACGGCTGGTTTGTCAATAAGCTCAACTATGTTGACGATGCCAACGCTGAATATGCTGAGGTGGGTAAGATTGACGTGCGCCATGAGGCGGTAGCTGATAAGAAGTTTGAGGCGGCTTTAGGTCAGGCGAAGGTGAACGATTCTACTGCAATCGTGAAGCTCGATAAGTATGAGCCTAACAACCTGCAATACACTGTCAACTCTAAGAATGGTGGTGTTGTTGTCTTCTCTGAGATCTACTATCCGGGTTGGACAGCCACTATCGACGGTCAGCCTGCAGAGCTGGGACGTGTTAACTATATCCTCCGTGCAGTAAGCGTGAAGCCGGGTAAGCATACCGTAGTCCTCGACTTCCACCCAACAAGTATCTCTACTACTGAGACCATCGCTTACATTGCGATTGTTATCTTGCTCTTGGCGATTGCGGGTGCAGGGTATATGGAGTGGAGGAAGAAGAAGTAGAAGAAGAAGCCCCTCCCCCGTCCCCTCCCCCATAGGGAGGGGCGTAGAATGCGAGATACCCCCAATCATTTCTGAACTTGCGGTCATTGCGAGAAGGGAAGTTAGGGGAAAGGACAAGGATATTCCCCATAAAGGATGAAAGCTGGAAGATAAAAAAGAATAAAACAGAATACCCTCACAAGTATATTGGCTTACGAGGGTATTCCGTTTAAATCGAAGAGTGTTTAGGGCATAGGCTTTATATACTTTTATTGTATAAGGCTTATAGCGTTCTTCACCTTTTATATATATTGTAAAATAAGGATAAGAAGAAAATTATGAGACAACGAGTTGAAAAGAAGCTAAACCAGCATTTGATGCTACCGATAAAACTGTTTATGGGTAGGGAGAAGTCAGGAGGTATCGTTCTGATTCTCAGTGTCACCTTAGCAATGATATTGGCAAACAGCAATATTGCTGAGAGCTACTTCCATTTCTTTGAACAGGAAGTAGGCTTTATCGTCAACGGAGAGCCGTATCTGAATTATAGTCTGCACCATTGGATTAATGATGGCTTAATGGCTATGTTCTTCTTTGTGGTCGGCTTAGAGTTGAAAAGAGAATTCATCGGTGGCGAACTGGCTGACATCAGAAACACCATTCTACCTATCGGCGCAGCAATAGGCGGTATGATTGTACCTGCCTTGATATTTTTAAGTCTGAACATAGGTACCCCACAAACGATGGGATGGGGAATACCGATGGCAACTGACATTGCTTTTGCCTTAGGAGTAGTATATCTTTTGGGCGATAAAGTACCCGCATCGGCAAAGGTTTTCCTTACAACGCTTGCCATAGTAGACGACCTTGGAGCTGTGCTTGTCATCGCCTTCTTCTACACTTCCGAACTCTCTATTGCGAGTTTGCTCTTTGGTCTGGGCTTTCTTGCAGTGATGTTTATAGGCAACAGACTCGGTATCAAGAGCCTATTCTTCTATGCCGCACTCGGTATCGGTGGTGTATGGGTAACCTTCTTGCTGTCAGGAATCCACGCAACGATTGCTGCCGTACTTGCTGCCTTTATGATTCCAGCCGATGCAAAGATTAACGAGTCGGTCTATCTCAAGCGTATGAAGAAACTGACAAGACGTTTCGAGAAAGAGGAACCTAACGAGGTGAGAACCTTGGAGGAGGGACAGGTGGACGTGCTGACACATATACAGCACGACACCGAGATTGCAATACCTTTGCTGCAACAGCTTGAACATAAGATGTCACCTATCGTTACCTTCTTGATCATGCCTATCTTTGCAATTGCCAATGCTGGTATCAGCTTTACGGATTTAAGTCTATCTGACATCTTCTCTACCCACGTAGCACTCGGAGTGACATTGGGTCTGCTCTTAGGAAAACCGATTGGTATTATCGGAGCAACTTTCTTAATGGTAAAAATGCGTTGGGCAACCCTTCCAAGCGCCATCACTCGTCGCACACTGCTGGGCTTAGGTATGCTTGCCTCTATCGGCTTCACCATGTCAATGTTCATCTCTACCCTCGCCTTCACCGACGAGCTATTGATGACACAAGCAAAGTTGGGTATCTTCCTCGCCTCCATCTTAGGTGGAATAGGTGGGTATGTGCTGCTGAATAAGAAAAGTAAGTAAAAACAAGCAAACAAAGAACAAGAAAACAAGAAGACAAGAAAACAACTGGCCCCTCCCCCTTGCCCCTCCCCCGTAGGGAGGGGAGTGATTACCGAGATACCCCAAGGGTTCTCCAAACTTGTAATCGCTGATTTATGAGAAAGAGGGGCGTAAACAGTAAGACTTCTTTTATAGAATCATAAAAATAGAGTAACAAGCTAATTTGTTGCTCTGTTTTTTTTAGACTTTATAACAAGCAACTTGCTAACTCATCCAACTTGTCTACTCGTCAACTCCCAAGAGAGACAAAGTAACATGAGAACAAATTTAGCTTTATCACAAGCAACTTGTCAACCCGTCTAACTTGTTAACTCGTCAACTTCGTAACACAAAAACAAATTTACTCTTTATCATAGAACCTTCAAGAACTACTAATTTCTCAAATTGCCCGAATCCGTTAATCCTTTGAATTTTGAACTTTGAGCTTTGAACTTTATGATTTGTGTTTTAACCCTTGAGCTTTGAACTGTCACTACATCGGTAATCATAATTATGACGTACTGATGAGAACTTCATTCGAATAATTCTGAATTATAGTAGTAATCATAATTATGAATTTTGAATTATGAACTATGAATTATAAAAGAATATATATTTATATAATCCTGCGACAAAAAAGTGTAAAGTTTAATTATTTCAGCAATCTACCTATTTGTCGCAGATCAGCAAACAGCCTCAACCGAAGAAAGTTACTAATTTGTCGCGATATTCCACAATCATTTGATTTACATGACATTACAAAGGTAGAAAATCAAACGAAAAACAGTAGCAAACAAATTAGTAACGATGAAAACAAAAGGAAAAGAACACAAATAGGATATATTTGTAAAGAAAAGAGAAAGATAAGGAGACAAACCTCCTTATCCGTCTCTCCACTCCTCCCTATCCGTCGAACAATGAGGAAAAAGACTCCCTTTTTGTCGCACAGAAGCTACTTCGCTGTCGGGGACAACCTCCCATGAAGTCGCACGTAACCTACATATACGTCGCCTATTTTCAGCGTAAGCACCTGTACTTCAAATATATAAGAATGTCTAACTAAGTCTTAAAAAGTGACTGACAATGATTGTCTAAGTCCAAGACTGAAGTTTATGGGAGGAGTTTTACATACAAGAACTGACGCCCAACGTGGTTGCTAACGCTGTGAGTACGGTAACGAGAATATGCAGGATATTCTTCCAAATAGGTTTAATCATAACGTCTAAATAAATTAAAAGCCCAATCGGCAAGCAGATCACACTGCCGTCCCTTCTTGTTAACGGCATTGTATCCGAGCCGATTTGGACTAAAAGTGAATACTAAAGGTTCTTCCGAAATATGGGGTAATAGGCACACGGAGTCACAGAGGCAACGGAGGTAACGCACAATGTTACGGAGGTGCCGACGGCACAAAGAGCGACGGAGGTATAGTTTACAGATTCTTGACAATTATTTTTGGATAAATGCTTTGTATTTAAGCTAATAAAATTGGCAAACAAGCTCTGTCACTCTATGCACCGACGGTGCCTCCATAACATTGCATTTACCTCCGTTCTCTCCGTGACTCCGTGTGACATTGCTTCAAACTCTAAACACAAGTGGCAAAACTCATCACCCAACATTCAACACCCAACACCCTATCCCTCTCGCTCATCAGAAGCCAATATGTTACGTTCTTACAATAACATTGTTTCCTAATAAGCGATTTAGAGTAAACGGAGAGCGGAGGGGCGCAAACTTGACACTCCCCACGCTCATCTCTCAAACCAATCGACTATGCGTGGCCCTCAGTAGTGGCAGTAGCCTCACCCGGCTCTGGACCAGCAGAAGGCTTGTTCTCCTTCTTCTTGCCCTTGTTCTTCGCCTTCTCGGCAGCCTTAGGCGCATCATACTGCACAGCCTCCTGAATACGCAAACCGCTGATGAGGGTCTTCACACGACGCTTCATCGCATCGATAGTCACCGTTGGCGAGAAAAGTACATGCGCACCATAGATATCTCTCTGTGCGTTAAAGTCTTCCGCCTTCTGAACACCCTGTGAGTGAATACCTACGCGGAAAGTTCCCAATCCGTCGAGCTTCACACGGTTACCATCCTTGAGGACCTGATTCATCTCGAACACCAACGCACTGATGACAGCCAAAATGTCGGGCTCAGTTACGGTGCAACGCTCACTGATACGCAGAGCGAGATCCTTAACACTAACAAGGTCGGGAGACACCGCACGGGCATACCAATAACCCTTGCGCTTGCTGTTCTTACGATTGTCCTGATACATACGAAATTTGATTGACATAACTTGAAAATTTAAAAAGTGAAACAAAGAAATTATTGAAATGAAAAAATGAAATCTTAACTCTATGCTCTAATAAGACAGAGGCAAATCCTCTCCGTGGCTCCACGCACGACGGTGCCTCCGTGACTTACATCGCTTTATTCTTATTACTCTTCCGTGTCCTCCTTTTCTCTGTGTGATACTACCTTAAAACTAAGTGGCAAACCTATTACTGAAGACCCTTCTTCCCACTCCTCATCGCCCTTGCCGTTCGCCAGTCCTCACCCCCTCCCCACACAAAAAGAAGGGGGAGGGACAACCACCTAAAAGACATACTGCGACAAAAAAGTGTAAAATTATGTAAACGAGTAAACAAGTAAATAAATGAACACGTAAACAAATAAAAAGATAAACACAGAAATAACTAAAAACACAATAACGCAAAAACGTATAAAAATATAAAGGTAAAAGTCGGAAAACACAAAAACGTAAAAACATACTTCATCATAAACATAAACGATTAAAAATATGAAAAGATATTCACGTAAATAATTAAAATATTTACAGTCAGTAACTTAAAAAGTATTTCTCAGACTTTCGGCGACAAAAAAGTGAAATCTTTCACCGCATTTTCTCCCCTATTTTGCCCCAAGAATCTGGTGTCTATTCTTCCCATCACGCCTATAACTGATGTGAATCCACCGCTTTTTTATCGACTCCTGCGGCTCAAGAATCATCTGATCGAAGTCTGTTTGAGAGAGAATTGCCGCATATTTCCGACACATTTCCAGTCCTGTGACATGAATATCAGCCGCCTCTCCCCGCAAATGTTGCGAATGTTCAGCCCCATGAACAGCCCTATTCACAGCCTCACAGCGATAACCTCCCACGACTATCACACGTCCCACACGCCGCCTAAGCGGTTCTAAGACGCATCTACAAAGCTCCCGAAGGTTCTCTATCACCTCCGCTCTCGAAGCCTCCCCGGGCGCAGGATTCTCCTCAGGCACGTTCTTAATACCCATGCCCACCGCCTTTCCCGAGCGCATCATCTCGCCCACCGTAAAATGTGGAGAGAGTCGCTCCTCAAAATCTATTTCATTAGAATGACTATCGTTGATCATACACATTAATTATTATAGATTATTTGGTTCATTAAAACTCCGTTCGTCATCCCTTCATTCCTAATGACGATGCAAAGGTACAACACTAAAAAACCGATTCCAAGGAAGATATATGTAGTAATGTGAGTAGACAAGTAAACAAGGTTGACAAGTGGACGAGTTGTTTCTAATAAAAGACAAGGTAACAGAAGAACACAAGTTAGTGGACGAGTGGACTGGAAGACAGATTTGTAAACTCTTTTCGAACATCTCAAAAAGAATAATCAAGGACATTTTATCAAAGGCACAGACTGTTGTAGAACTTTCTGATGGCAACAAAGCCACTATCTACTGCAACAATGGCATACTCCAGAAAATAGAATTTGACTTTATGACAATAAGTAAAGTACAGACAGGGAAATATAAAGTCCAATTGAACAAAAATAGTATCCAGCAAGTACCTGTAGCAATTTCCTTTGGATTTAGTGTTCCTGATGGAATCTCTACTATTGCAATAACGTTTAAATAGCAAAAGAGATAAAATATATATTTTTTTATTAGAATCCACATGCACTTTTTGATTCTAAAAGATGCCTAATTAACTTGGAAAAGATGTCCTTTAAGCCCCTTACTAAGGCCCTTTTGAAGTCTAATTAGGCATCTTTTCTTGCACGCCTTCATAACCAACTAATTTTCCGCCTTAGATGAGATACAAGAAAACTTAGAGGTGTAAGCTACCACCTCTAAAAGTTATAAGTTATTCTACCAATTCACTACCCTATCTACAATTTTCTGCTGTTCGCTTGCGGTACGTCGCAGGTAGATACGTGTTGTCTCTATACTCTCATGCCCCATAAGGTCGGCTAACAAAGCAAGATCATTGAAGCGGTCGAGGAAATTCTTGGCAAAGCGGTGACGGAAAGAGTGAGGATAGACCACATCACGATTCAATCCGTATTTCTCTGCAAAATGCTTCAATTGCTGAGCTATCCCTCGTGTCGTGATTCGTTGCCCGAAACGATTGAGGAAGATATAACCCACATGACTAATTACATTTTTCAAGAGAGCGCATTATTGAACTTTAACTAATTTTAGACGAAGCTTATGCTTACCAGTATGTTCCAAAATGCTTATCACCCATAAATATCCATTCGTGAGCGAATGCTTTTTGCTAAAAAATCACTAAATTTGCATTCAAAGCAATAAGCAAATCAATGGAAGATATAAATCAAATAAAGCTTGCTCTTGTTAAATCCAAGAAAACTAACAAGTGGCTTGCAGAACAGTTGAAAGTTAATCCTACAACTTTTTCTAAATGGTGTACTAATACGACACAGCTAAACCTCTATACTTTGAAAAAGATAGCAGGACTATTAAATATTCCTGTTAGTGAACTTATTGTTTCCGAATAAAGTATTAGAGAATGGCTAAGAAGAAACAACTTCAATTTATAGACCTCTTTGCTGGATTAGGAGGATTCCATCTTGCTCTAAGCAAACTTGGATGCAAGTGTGTTTTCTCCTCTGAACTAAAAGAGGATTTACGCAAGCTATATCAGATAAACTATCCTGGTGTAAGAATAGAGGGCGATATAACCAAGATTGCGCCCAAAGATATTCCTGCGCATGACATTATTTGTGCAGGTTTTCCATGTCAGCCGTTTAGTCAGGCTGGTAACCGACAAGGTTTCAATGATGAAAAAGGACGTGGTACGCTCTTTGATTACATCATTGATATTGTGGCATATCATAAGCCCAAATATATTATTTTGGAAAATGTTTCAAACTTGAAAGGGCATGATAATGGCAACACTTGGCGCATAATACAAGAAAAACTCGACGAGCAGGAGTATTCCGTAAAGGCAGAAATTCTTTCTCCTCATGAATTTGGAATTCCACAACACAGAAAGCGTATCTACATTGTTTGCATCCGCAAAGATTTAGGTTTGCTCGATAACTTTACTTTCCCAAAAGGAAATAAGCCGGTCTGTGATGTAAATGACATCATCGAGGCAAACGCAAAAGATATTACTCCTATTAAGGAGGAAACCCACTATCAGTTGAATATATGGCAAGAGTTTATAGACAAAACTATTGCCAATGGTGGTACGATACCAACATTCCCCATTTGGGCAATGGAATTTGGGGCATCATACGATTTTGAGACAGTAGCTCCTGCTTTTCAATCAATCGAGCAATTAGTTGAGAAAAAAGGAAAACTTGGGAAGATTATTAGAGGAACGACATTAAAGGAATGTTTAGCACAGTTGCCTAACTATTCCCAAACGGATAAAACACGAGTTTTCCCTGTTTGGAAGATTAGATACATCCAACAAAACCGTGACTTTTATAACAAGCATAAAAGTTGGCTTAAAGGTTGGATGAAGAAAGTCGTTCACTTTGAGAATAGCCACCTAAAAATGGAATGGAACTGTGGCGTAAACGTAGAGCCTCACATAGAGAATAAGATTGTTCAATTCCGTGCTTCTGGAATAAGGGTGAAGAAGCCCACGTTTGTACCTGCACTAAATCTTGTAGGAACACAAGTACCTATATTCCCGTGGATAGAACTTCCCAAAGATATGCAGAAGCCAGAGATAGGCTTAACCAAAGGACGCTACATGACACTGCATGAAGCAGCGTCCGTCCAAGGTATGCGAGAACTATCTTTTGGCAACGATGATTTTAGACTATCACTGGCAAGAAGCTATGAAGCTCTTGGCAATGCAGTAAATGTTGAGTTAGTGAAGATGATTGCAAAAAAACTATTAGATTATGCCAAGTAATGTATCAATAGCAACAAGACCTTTAGTGTATAGCACCTTTAGGTATATCAGTAACAAGGTTTGGAATGCCCTTGCTGAATATATAGATAACTCTATTCAAAGTTTTCTCGACCATCAGGATGTTCTCTCTAAAATAAATCCCGATGGTATTAAACTTCGTGTGTCAATTAACATGGACTTCGAGAATGACACCATTATCATAGAGGATAATGCCTTTGGTATCACTGAAGAGAATTATCAAAGGGCATTTGAATTGGCAAACATTCCTCTTGACAACAAGGGACTCAACGAGTTTGGCATGGGAATGAAAGTGTCCTCAATATGGTTGAGTAATGTATGGAAAGTAGAAACAACAGCCTATGGTGATGATGTTCTGAAAACTGTTACCTTTGACCTCAATGAAGTTGTTGAAAACGAAGAATTGTCTCTTCCTGTTACGGAAGAGTCATGTGACAAGGAGGCTCACTTTACAAGAATCACCTTGTCTCATTTGTCTGGAAATAAGCCAACACCAAGACAACTTTCGTATATCAAGAAGCATCTGGCAAGTATTTATACACTACATCTTAGAAAGCAAACGCTCGAACTTATTGTGAATGACGAGCCATTGGAATATAAGGAACTTACCATACTGAATGCACCTAAATACAATGAGCCTAACGGCAAACCTATTTTATGGAAGAAAGACATAAATCTGACCTTTGGCGAAAGATACGCTATTAGTGGATTTATTGCTTTGCTTGACACCATGAGCAC